>SOEU01000012.1 GCA_021646415.1 Candidatus Brocadia sp. | reverse complement strand
TTTTGTACGAAGGGATATTATCTTTTGCGCAGGTGAAGTGTGCTATCCTTGATGAGGCGGATGAACTGTTAAAGGTGGGATTTCTCGAGGATATTGAATTTATCATGTCATGTATTCTGCATGAACATCAAACGCTCCTTTTCTCTGCGACAATGCCTGATGATATCAAAAAACTTGCACATGACTGTTTGCATGATCCCCAGCATATCTCTCTTCTTACAAACAGGGCAATGCCAGAAAGCATTGAGCATTATTTCGCCTATTCCCATCCAAAACAAAAGCATACAGAACTCGTAAAGTATCTTGGCGGAGAGGATATTAATCAGGTGCTCATTTTTTGTAATGCCCGGCACATGGTTGATGCGTTGTTTCGCTCTCTCCGGAAAGATTTTCAAGATATTGACTTTATGCACGCGGGACTTGGTCAGGATACACGTTCTTCGATTATCAGGAAGTTCAGGAGTCAGAAACTCCGCTATCTTATTGCAAGCGATGTTGCTGCGAGGGGGCTTGATTTTTCGCATGTTTCGCACGTGATTAATTGGGATTTTCCGAGAGACGGAGAGCAGTATACACATCGTACTGGCCGTACCGGCCGTATGGGGAGAAAGGGGAAGGCTTTTACCTTTGTGTCCAAACATGATCTTTCACCTCTTCGCAAACTGATTCGCAGTAAAAAGATTACACCCTGCTGGGTTGGAAAAGACCCTCTCTGTGAAAACAACGCACATCGGGAACAGAAAACCCACGAAAGAAAAAGACCCTTTCTGCCACTGTCTGCTCAGAGAAGAAGGAAAACGGAATAAAGGAAATCCTACATAATTCCGCTGATTCCGCTTGACATCCATTATGACATAAAATAACATGTTGGTAATTATAGAATAAAAATAGATATTAGGTTTTAAGGATATAGTACTTTGTGATACAGGTAGAAAGGCAGGAAGAATATTAAGTGCCTTGCCAATAGGCAGGCCGGAGAAACAAAAGCAGGGTAAATAGTGCCTATCCATGATTCAGTCAAGGGTCGTTTTCAACGTTTCTAAAGGTATCAGCCAGGCTACAATCAGACCGATGAAAAAACGTTTGAAACCACAGATTATTTATATGCTTGTTTTTATGCTTTTGCCCCTGAAAGCAGTTTTGGCTGAAGTGTATATTATGACGGTAAGGGCTTATGATAATTGCAAAGTATGCACAGGGAAAACCCCGAGGCATAAAGCCTATGGAATAACCAAAAGTGGAAAAGTAGCCTCACGCGGTACCGTTGCAGTAGACCCGAAGATGATAGCGCTTGGAACGAAGTTAAAAATAGAAGGGTTTGGTAACAGGGTTTTCAGGGCAGAAGATGTTGGCAAGGCGGTCAAAGGGAGACGAATGGAGATATGGATGGAGTCACACAAAAAAGCCTTGCGATTCGGCAAGAAAAGATTACGCGTATTTGTCATGAAATAGGTAGAATATAGTTCTCTTGGTGCCTGACCTTGAATATGCGAGAATAAAACAGTTTGATATAAAGGTTAATTTGCAGGTTCATGAGAAGATTCACATCAAGCAAAATATTTCACCTTTGCAAAAAATCATAAATAGTTATAAAACTTGTTTTTTATACGCTATCAAAAAAACTTTTAAAGAAACCAGGCACCTCGGCTTCAAAGGTTAATTCTTTGCCACTATGTGGATGCCGAAACGTTAGATGGTGTGAATGAAGTGCTAAACGGCTCTTCGGCTCGCCTTTTTTACCGTATTTGCCATCACCAACGAGTGGATGTCCTTTCTCAGAGAAATGAACCCGTATCTGGTTTTTTTTGCCCGTTAATAATTCAATTTCAAGCAAACTAAATCTTTTTGCTTCTTTTAACACTTTGTAACGGGTTTTTGCTAATTCCCCTTTTCTCGAATCCTTAACAGAAAAAACTTCATAATCTTCGTTTTCAGCTAAATATGAGATGATTGTCCCGCATTTTTCAGTTAATATCCCATGAACTACCGCTACATATTTTTTCTTCACGTCTTTCCATTGTAGTTTAAGATTTTCCTTGGCTTCAGAACTCTTAGCAAACACCAGAACACCGGAGGTGTCACGGTCCAATCGATGTACAACAAAAAGTTGTTTTTTTGATTTAAAGCTGCCCTTACGTATGTAGTTGGTTAAAATGTGGTGGGCTGTTTTTTCTCTTTCATACGTTGCTTTTACCGTCAGTAAGCCGGCGCTCTTATCGATAACAATAATATCCCGGTCTTCATAGATAATCGTTAAGCCCTTGGGTCTGTGCCTAAAAGGTATTGGCTTCATTTCTTTCATAGTACGAATATAATCGGGTCAGATTGATTAATTCAGGATGCCACAGGCATTCCTGCCTTGAAATGGTTAGTTTAAATACTTGACTTCCCCGTTGCCGCCCTCCCGAACGCCCTTGTGAATAATCAGTTTTTTCCCTTGAGATACTCCGGAATTATAGGCATCCTGACAGGTTCTGGAATACCGGGAAAAGGTTCGGGTACACCGGGGATTTCTTCGGCGAAAAAATTCACTGAGCCGTGGGTCTCCCTTCCATACCAGTTTTTGAGACACATTTTCCCGCACCCTGCCTTCCAGCTTATGATAGAAACCTTCTAAGAGGCCGTAGATAAACGTCCTTCGATGCCTGTTACCGGTGATAGTATTTTTTCCCTTGTACTCCGTCCATAAAAGTTCAGAGACGTTTTGAAGATAATGATACACGTATTCCGCCATCTCGACGTTTTCCAGTGTCCCATAAATTTCCAAAACCCGGCCGCGCCGGTTTTTATGCTGGTCGTACCCGAACGTCCAGATGGCCTCTACGAAAAAATATTTGCAAAGCATAGCGCTGATTAGGGACTTCACGGGGTCTCTCCGCCCTATTTCACCGACTTGCTTATGGATGTAATTCCATTTCGTCTGAGTATCCAGGAGTGACAGGTTATGTCTTAATAACAACTCATGGGCCTTGGACATGGCAGTCTGTGCCTCGTGTTCGTTGGGGCTTTGAGCCAATGCCAGCAGCTTATGAACCTTATCCAGTATCTGGTGGTTTTCCGAACTTGCGGTGAATCTGCTTTTGCGTTTTTTCATCCATGTTTGAACGTCACCCGTAGCCGTTGGATCAATCCCCTTTTCCTGGCAAATCCTCTTAAATGCCTCTCCGTGAGGAAGTTCTTCGCGGATGCCCAAAACCTCCTCCACGTACTGATGCACCATTTCGTGGTAAAGGACCTCCTGGACGTATTCCCAAACATATATATTGATCAGAACAATACTGATGGAGAGACGCCGGTGACAACCGCCTTTCCATCTGCCCAACGCCACCCCTGAATACGATAGCTCAAAGTTTGGGGGGCGCATAGAGTCTTTAAAGTAAAGGAAATTTGCCGTCTTCCAGTCTTCATTCAATTGCCTGATCCATGCGGTTTTTAGCTTATCGTTTATATCAGTTCTCGGCATAAGATGAGATTATCCCTATAACGGTTGGCATGTCAATGGAAATATGAGAAGTGCTCATGAAAGAATTGAACGATCAGGCAGGTAAAATCATTCCTGTTGGTGTTACAAGGCATCTCTTTTCAGAGGCATATAGTTCAAGATATTCTCCATCTTCGGCCTGCGCCATGCAGCAATTGAAAAAGGTTCGGATAGTAACTTGTATTAAATTAAGGTAAGCCTGAAGGCAAAAGGAATGGCAAAGATTGAAAAAGCATGAAGCGGTGAATTTTAAAAAAGGGATTAATAACCGACCGGCTAAAGTACAGTTATTAACCCCTGGGACCAGGGCAAGGAGGTTTTTAACACCTCTTTGCTAGGCCTTTTTATAATTTTAAAAATTGTTTGCATCAATGTCAATAATAAACAAAATTCAACGACAGTTCGAAATTACGAAAATAGGATTCTTAATATTTTCATTGACATTAATTTTTATTTTGCTATATATAAGAGCAATTAAGACTCAGTATCAATAAGATTTTGTTTAACAGCAGACCGGCTCATATGTACAACTGTTAAACAAATGGGACAATGGCAGGGAAAAGGGATTCCTCTTTTTGCTGGGCTTTTTTATTGGATTTTTTCAGAGACATTCAGGATAGAAAAAAAAGAACAACCGTTTTCCGTTTTTTTTGTGTCCTCTGCATCTCTGGTTAAAGATAGTGATGAGGTTGTCAGCAGACCGGCTAATAGTATAGCTGACAATCTCTGGGATCAGGCAAGGATGGTATGTCTATCCTCTTTGCCGGGCTTTTTTTGTTTTATCAGGTGCCACCTCAATAATGCGCCTGATGTACTGGGAAAAGGAGGTGATCAGACAGATGGTAGAGATAAAAAAAGATTTGTAATTTCATAAAAGATAGATGAGTTTCAGCCGGTCCTCCGCATTCAGGAAGAGGAGGCAATCTTTGTGTTTTCGTTCATTTAGGAGGAGATACTTACATTATGAACTTTATGAACTGAATAAAGATTCTCTAAAGAGTACGAAATGTTTACACACTAAATTTTAAAAAGAGAGTATATGAAATCGATGATAAAAACGAGACTCCTGTCGTGGATTTTCTTTTGTGTTGTAATTGTTGGCATCAATGGTGTATCTCTGCATAAGGTAATGGCCAGGTGCAGTTCAGAGATTGGGATATTAATTATTGGGCACGGCTATTTTAGTCAGGATCAAAAATTTTATGAGTTTGTAAACGAAGTGCAAAAACGATTGCCGGAATATCCGGTAGATAGTGGTCTGCATATGGTTATGGATATGCAGACGAACAAGATGTGGCAAACAGAAGATGAGGCCATCCGGCGTCTTGAATCTCAAAGGGTGAAAAAAGTGATCGTAATTCCGTTGTATTTGAATACAAATTCCAGCACTGTGAATGCTATCAAGTGGAGTATTGGTTGTCAGGTTGACGGCGATCCGGGTAAAACTCACTATTTAGAAGAAATAGTAGAATGTCCTGAGTCATATGATTCTGAGAACAATTTGTGCATGCATATGGGTGGTGTACATAGGAGATTTCATGATTTTAGCGATATTCAATATATTGCTACCAATGCAATAGATTATCACGCAGATATTTCAAATATACTTTTAGAACGAGCCTTGGAATTTAGTACAGATATAGACAATGAAGTAGTCTTCTTGATCGGACATGGAGATGGAGACGACGGCATAGACCAGGATTACCGTGACAATGTATTAGCGAAATATGCAAGTGATGTTAAGGGTATGGGTGGATTTTACGATGTCCAATATGGAACACTTCGTGAGGATTGGTGCGATAAAAAACGCTCAGCAGTAGAGGAAATCAGAAATAAGATTATCGCTGCATATAATGATGGTCATAAAGTTATATGGGTGCCAGTTCGTATTTCCAGTTGGAGTAAAGTCCACGATCAGCATTGGGATCCGCAGGATTGCAGCATCCAGGGTGCGAGGGAAAAATTGGGGACCAAAGATTTGCTGGATGCAGGGATGTATACGCTGGCAAATTATCTGTTGTACAAGCCTGCGTCGTTGACTGATTGGGCTGTTTCTGTGTTTGAGGAAGCTGTAAAAAAGGATCAATACATAGATTGTCAAAATGGCAAATAATATCTTAAGAAAGGAGAATTTTCTATGACTCGCAATAAAATGCTTACTTTCTTTGCTGGCTCTTTATTCTTTGTTTTACCTACATTGACTTTGCCGGCAAAAGGGCACACTATGATAGATTTGGGTTCTGCTCCCTCTCCATACCCAGATGCTGCTGCCTTTAATCAACAATACGAATTTCTGGGCAAAGATTCCCATACCGACGATGGTGTCTTTTTCAGACCAGCTACCGGAAAATGGAAAACTGGGAAAAAAGTCAAAGTCACCTGGCAACTTAACACAACTAATGAGAGAAGATTTTATCCCCAGGGTGTATATTTCAGGTTATATATTGACTGGAATCACGATGGCGATTGGGACGATATCGGAGAAATGGTTATAGATTCTTTTAAGAACAAGATTCGCGGCAAAAGGGTGTATGAATTTAGGGATAGTTTTACCGTACCAGAACATACCAGGGAAGGGCCTTTCTGGGCAAGGGCTTGGGTTTCATACGCGTACCCATCGCCTGTTTATGGTGACATTTCTACCTCCTTCGGTGAAATTGAAGATTACAACCTGCTTGAAAAAGGGGGTGGAATAGTACTTTATTAAAGAGTTTTAAAAAGGTTTTAGGTTTGTAAGAGGTACTGGGCGGAAAAAAACCGTCCGGTACCTCGTGGTATAATTTTGGGGAATTCATCAACTCAACCTTACGGACTGGATTTCAGCGGCCGAACAGTAAAAAGATAAAATCAGAGGAAAAAACATCATAATTCATATAAATTTGACATATTTTAATTATCGAATGGAGGATTACATGAAGAAATGTCTTGCGAGTATTCTTGTTTTTTTGTTTGTGGTTGCTTTTGGTTTCGAGTGCCAAACATTTGCCCATCAGACGGTTAATTTTGACGGGACTATCACGATATCCGGGTTGAATGAGGAGATAGTAGGGTCGGTCAAAGGAGTGGCGGATATTACTCAGTGGGGGCATGACGAAACCAACGGTAATTTTGATGAGGCGATATTCAAATTTGAGTTGGCATCTGAGGACTCAGAGTGTGGTAGCATCCTGAATGCGGGAACTGCAACGGTAAATGCTTACAGGAAAAATAAATATAGTGTGACTAGCAAAAAATTTCCGTTAGATTTGTGCGAAGATGGCATGGCTGACGTCTTAGAAAGGATTTTGAACAAATATGGGAAAACCGTACAGGATGCGTTGGGTTTGGATGAATGTTTCTCTATAACCAATGGTGGTGGTGTTACAAAAAGCGGTAAAATAGTGAGATTTGCAAACGCATATATCTCAAAGTGTCAAGCAGTCATTACCGAGTCTTTTGTTACAATAAGTTTTAAAATAAAGCCTACGCTTAAAACCTACGACGCGGGTTATCTGAATAAAAAAGAGTACCCTTTGAAAGTTGCCGGGAAAATGAACATACATCGCGAAGCTGTGCATCATGACTAAAGATCGGATCAATTTTAAGTTTACGAAAACAGGTGATCACATGAAAATTTTAAGAAAATCTATCTTGTGCCTTATATTGAACATGGCAACCTATCTTTTGCTTGCAAATCCCCTAGGAGCCTGGCCTGAAGGTCCTCCAGCCTATCGAACAGGTGCAGTTGGTGACAAGGGTACTTGTAATATGAACGAGTGTCATAATTCTTACAGCCTCAATTCTGGTAATGCAAAGTTTTCAATTATTGCACCGTCCACGTATTCCGCCGGCAAGAGAATCAAAATACAGGTATCCTTTAGCAATTCACAGGGGATATCGTACGGGTTTGAGATGACTGCAGTTGATGCCAGCGGGAAAAGGGTCGGAGTTTTCAAAAAAATAGGGAATACCACGCAGGTCATTCCCCCAAACGATTATCGCGGGCTTAAAAAAGAGGACAAAAAAAAATATATCGAGCATACTTACAAGGGCATCAAAAAGAAACAGTGGAAGTTCAAATGGGTAGCCCCCAGCAATGCCACCGACCCGATAACATTTTATGCTGCAGGGGTCGAAGCAATTGTCAGTGACGGTTTTGTTAAAGATTATGTTTACACGACAACGGCAGAAATTATTACAGGATCTTCTGAGCATTAATGTTCAATAAGAGACAATATGGTGATCACACGAAAATCGGAGTTCTCGTCCGGATCAAGACTTTCTTAAAAATTGTCTTGTACACGCAATATCTCCGCCCATGCCCTTAGATTTACAACTCTTTTCGTGTAAACCGAATGAAGTAGAAGTGAAAAGTGAAATATTTCACCATCTTAGCGGTGCATGCCAGACCTCTTTCAGGGGTATGACAGGCACCGCCTGTCAAGATCAAATCTGCTCGCCTTTGAAGCCAATATAGGTGCAGAAAAAATATCCATACATGAGCACCTTTACCCGAACGGGATCTTTCCAGGACTGCTGGAATCTTTAGACTTCTGTATGTCTCCATAAAGGCGGTAACGTCATTAGACCACGACTCCTTGTCGAAATCTATTGCAAGAAACCAGCAGGTCTCATCGGTAAGCAACGGATAGACGCCTATGGTATGCTTGCCTTCAAGATGTTCCCTGACGATGCTATCTGTTCCACAGGAGCAAAAGACCGGTGAGAGCACTCACTACATTTTACCCTGGGTTTTTCACATGCCCTATCGACCCATTCATTATTACAGACCGGGCTAAACCCTTTTTTGCTGGTCTTTCTGCTTATCCATAAGCGGAGGTAGACGTCAACACGCCCACGAAAAAGGCTTCTAAATAAGGCAATCTTTTCCTCAGAGCGTGATATTTTAGAGATATTTTTGTGGGGAGAATCGGTTTCGTTGCCTGTGATATCAGGGGTATGATTGACGAGTTTTAAAAGTTCGGCATTAAGGGACTTCAATTCAGCAAGTACATTGTTCCGTTCCTTGTCGAGTTCAGCGAGACGGGATTCTTTATGTGAAATGGATGATATTATGGCATTGCGCCTTTCTTTGTCATTCGTTGGATTGCCTTTTTTTCCCTTTAGTATACTCACTTTTTCACATTGATTGTATGAATTTATTCAACTATAATACCTTACAATCATCAAAGGATTAACAGATAGGTTCGCCTAATAAGGTGCTCCTTTACTGAAAAGGATATTTTTATTAGTTGCGGATTTTATGCCTGTGACAGTTGCAAACATATATAGGGTGTTGCTGCCGGTTTGAAATTCACACATGAACTTGAAAGAATGCTAGAATCATTAAGATATATATTCAAGGCTCAGATTGTTCCTTTGGCCTTAAGATAGACTGTCTTTATCCAGATGATGTATGGTTTTATTTGACAGTAAAGGAGTAAGGCGATTATGCTAGCGGTTGGGAAGCAAGTACTGAGATTACCTTTGATGGGGAAATAGGGGCATGAATGATCTTAATTGTTGGGTTTTGCTTCACTCAACTAAACGTACAGAATTATATCTGTGAAATTTGAGATCGTCAGCAAAATTAAGGATATAGAAGTCATTGCCATCGGTTCAAGTATCCGTAATTTGGCCTACTTACAAAAGACTTATGGATATAGTCGATGGAGAAAACTGAAGGGTATTGCACTCGTTAAATTACCCAATGGCAACATTAGACGAGTAGAATTACACTGGTATGAAGCTCATGGTATTGGTCGAAAGGATATTAAAATAAAGCATTACTTGGATTGATAACGATGAACACTGCCAAAAAACGTTTTGCTATTTGTATTGATAACACAGATTACGAAGCATCTCTCATCATACGCAAGATTTATGAAGTCATCCCTGATGAAAGGGCAGAGAAGGATGACTTTTTTCGGGTAATTGATGAAAGTGGGGAAGACTATCTTTATCATCGCAGTCATTTTATATTGATCTAACTTCCTGTAGAAGTTGAACAAGCATTAACTTCAGTTTAAAGGGCGAGTCTGAGTATTCGCCCTTATCTTTTATGCTCAACTTTGAACCATCTGCGCCGTGCGGTGAAATGATGGGTTCAATTCTTAAAGGTCAGTAAGGATCAGACCTTCCTAATTCGGACATATTTGGCAATTAAAATATGAAGGTCTTGACCCTGCACTTTCCTGACCCTGCACTTTCCTCAAGCCGGATCGGAGGCAGAGGAAATATGCAGACAGAGCACAAAAGCAGCTAATGGACTGGTTAATCTGTTCGTGCAGCAAAGCATTTTGAAAGAGGTAAACGGCAAGACCCTTTATCGCCATTTTCTTTTTGATTTCTACTTAAACTTTTAATAAGAAATTATAAAAGGTCTTTTCTATGAATATTCCTTGTTGATGAGTAGAGAAGTGAGTGTGAAAGTATGAGTACCGAACGTTACCCAAATGATTTGATTATTACAGTTGATGATTTTCGAAGTTCTAATTGGCGTGAAGCAATTGAGAATGCAGGTGAGCATGGCTATTCCAGTTATTGGGACTCATTTTCGAAAGCTGCACGCCACGCTATGGAAGATGGTAACTCAGCGAAGGGAAAAGTTTTGTGGCTTCTTGCTGATGCATGTTCAATGATGTTGAACCCTGAAAGCTTTAATGAACCGTTTCAGCCTTTTATGGTTATACATGGAAAGCGTTCTGCAGTCCCCGCAGATTTTACTAACACTGACCTTTTTTTCTTCGAAGGCATTTTGCCTGAAATTGAGGATTACCATTTAAAAGCTCGCATTGCTGACATACTTTGGCTTGTGGGGAAACCGCGCAAAGTACAATATGCCTTAAGTGCAATTGATTCGTATATACAATTTCCACTTGATGTAGAAAACCTTCTAAAAGATGGAAAAGAGGCATGGCGTAGGGCAACAAGGCTGGCACTGATGTTGAAGCACGGTACCGGTAACCGACTTCAAAACATCCAAGATTCCATTTTCTCCGAATTTCAAGCGGCCGACTTCAGCGGTCAATCTCATGCTCTCTGGTTGGCCGACCTGCTTGAGATAGCCTATTTGGAGGAAGGCAGGTCAAATGATGTTGCCGCTAAACTAAGTATCTTTGCTCAAAACGCCAAAGATGCCCGGGACTGGCATTGTTCGATGGAATATTTTGAAGGTGCGATAAGGTGGTATAAAAGAATCAATAAAGAGACAGAGGTTCATTACCTGTATGTCAACATGGCTGAAATATGGGTTTCGGAGGCCGAGCAAAGAGCTTCAGGTGATAACCCGAGCAATATGGTTGCGGGTAATTTTTTTTGAGCGTGCAATTCAGATCCTCAGGAAAATACCAAAAAAAGAAAGAGCTGCATACAAAGTTGATGAGCGTATCGAAAATCTCCACAAAAAGATGAATCAAGCGAATAAACTTGCATTAGGTGAAATGAGACGAATTGAAACGCCTAGACTTGATATTAGCCAGTCTGTTGAAGCAAGCCGAAACTATGTCGCGGGACGCAACTTCCCGGATGTGTTGTTGGCATTCGCAAACATATATCCGGGAGCGAACGTTGATCAAATTCGCGAGAGTGCTAAGAAAGGCATGCAACACTCTATTTTATGCCGGCTTTGTACATCAACACATATAACACGAGAGGGGAGAGTTGCTGCAAAGTCACCTGGATTTAGCTTTGATAATACGGATAGTCCAGAAACGCAGCAGCCTATCTGGCAAGAAATGCTTCAGCATTATCAATCGGATATCGGATTGGTTATTCAAGCGCATATCTTACCTGCATTGCAAGTAGTCAATGCAGAACATAGGTTGATAGAAGTAACTCTGCTTTCATTATGCCGCAGCTCTCACGTAATTCCTCCTGGTCGTGAAGTGTTATGGGCAAAAGGTCTTTTCTTTGGATTTGAGCGTGATTTCGTTGTGTCCACGCATATACTCATTCCTCAATTAGAACATCTTGTCAGAATGATTATGAAGCAAAGCGGACTCAAAACGACGACTCTGGATTCAAATGGTATAGAGACAGAAAATGGACTGAGCGCTTTACTGGATAATCCTGATATTGAAAAAGTCATGGATAAGAATTTAATTTTTGAATTTAAGGCATTATTGTCGGATGCTGTTGGTCCGAATCTACGAAATGAAATGGCACACGGATTACTGGAAGCCGATAGGGCGGAGTCTGTTTATGCAATTTACTTATGGTGGTTATGCCTTCGCCTTATGATAAACTCTATTCCTTGGCAAAATCACAAAAAGTAAAATAGAACGGTACACCATTGAGGAACTGGAAGGGCATAGATGTTCAATTCCACCTGTTTGGAGGAAAAATATGTGACTGAAGAACTAACTCCTCAATATTCAGATATTATCTTTTATTCCTCACAAGAGGGGAATATTTGTGTTGAAGTGTTTTTTGGTATAGGCTGCGGGGGGCAAGACTTGTTTTTTGATGTTGCAGTCATTTTTAGGTGTATCTGAAGATGGATCAATTTTAAAAACATCTTCTCCAAAAAATTCAATATGAAAAAAAAGATGATTGCAAGGGTTTTCTTGCGTTGGGGGTGGTAAGGATCAAACCTTCATTTATCAATTATCAGAATCCTTTTATAGTTTTCAAGCTTACCTAGCAAGGAGTTTTCCGAGTTTTTCATCGGTAAATTTCAATTGCCTTTTTCCGGCAATCGCGTCAAATCTCTGCTTGACATGGAAGATATTTCAGGCATAAGCCGGTACCTTGTGTAACTCCAATGGCAGCAGGATAAATCCTGTCCCGGCGTTTCCTTCTACCCACTGTCTTATATTCGGCATAGTTTCCTTAAATTGAACTCTTCAATAAATTTTAGGTGGATTAGTTAAGGCCAAACCGGTTGCGCATCAGTGTGACAAATTGTTTTATCGTCTTTGCACCTTTTTTGACAGAATCTGGGTGTTCTGCGTTTTCATAGAAGTTTTGATGTAGCCCTTCCGCTATGAGTGATATGCTATTGACGCCTTCGTCTTTGATCTCTCGTGCAATCTCTGCCATGAAGAACTTCATACCCTCATAGGTTTTCAGCGTTTTCCTGCGTTGTGCGGCAATTGCTTTAACGATCGTGACCGTTGCACCCCAGAGTTTTTCAGATGCCTGTGACAGATTGCCCTTACGCAGGAGTATTTCAGCGTCACGTAAGTATTTTTCGTTTAAATTTGTATACTTTTTAATTTTCCCGTTTTTCATGAAGTTAGTATAGCACATATAAATATATTTACAACCCTTCCATTCTTTGGTATTGAATTTCGTGATTTTTCGTGTATTTTGTGGGTAATAGGGTGGATTTGCTTATGGTTAATCGTTCGACTGAGTGCTCACGACGAAGTCAGTCCTTCAAGACCGGATTCAGTGAATATAAGAACTGGGTAACAATTTAGCTTTTTGAAAGATATCTTTCAACTGCTTGCTCCCAAACTTCTGTTTGGGAGTGTAATGGACGAGAAACTCAGTTTCTCTAAAAGTGTGTTCCCAAACAGGAGTTCGGGAACAAGCAGTGGTGGTTTATTTAAAGACAATTTTCAAACGGAAATTAACTATAGTAAAAGCAAAAGGAAAGTTGTGATTGCGAGGGCGTTAGCCCGAAGCAATCTTAAGGGTGGGATTGCTTCGCTGTCGCTCGCAATGACTATTACATGTCAACTTATTTAAAACGTTCACTACATTTTACCATCTGAGCGGTACTTGCCACGCTTCTTTGAGATCGTAAATGTTTTCGTGGATAACGAGTTTTTTGTTTAGACCGGTGATTTTGATGATCGGTTCAGATGTGATTTTTCCCAATAGTCCCCATGGAATATCTTTTACGAGTGTTTCAAATTGTTTCTGATGCTCAGGTCGTACTTCAACAATAAAACGGCTGTTTGATTCAGAAAAGAGAATGGTGTCGTTTCTGTGAATAGTCCCTTCTGTAGCCACTGCAGATAGGTTGAGTGTCATGCCGTATCCTCCTGAGAATGCCATTTCTGCGGTAGCAACGGCAAGACCGCCTTCTGAGCAGTCATGACACGACTTTACAATCCTGCATTTTATTGCTTGTGATAGGGCATTCATCACATTTTTCCCTAAGACGGCATCTACCTTTGGGACATTGTTCCCTTTGTATCCATGTATATGATAATAGTGTGAACCACCCAATTCTGGTCGGGTGAGACCTACAATATAGACCAGGTTGCCGGGTTCTTTGGCATCCATGGATACGGCATTCCGCACGTCCTCCATCACCGAAACAGCAGAGATGAGTAAGGTCGGGGGTATTACAATCGTTTCCTTATCAGTAACGAATTCGTTATTCAGGCTGTCTTTCCCGGAGATGAATGGGGTTCCGTATGCGACAGCAATGTCGTAGCAGGCCTGTGCCGCCCTCACAAGGCTGCCGAGTCGGTCTGGTTTGTTGGTGTTGCCCCAGCAGAAGTTATCTAAAAGTGCAACCTGTTCTAAACTCCCACCAACGGCTATGATCTGCCGCAACGCCTCATCAATAGCGGAGGCGGCCATGTGATAGGGGTCTATGTCGCCGTATCGGGGGTTCATCCCATTGGATACGATGATACCTTTCTTAGACCCCAGCACCGGGGTAACAATACAGGCGTCACCTGGCCCATCATTCTGTATACCTTGAAGGGGTTTTAGTACACTTCCGCCCTGTACCTCATGGTCGTATTGGCGTATGACCCATTCTTTACTGCAGACATTCCATGCAGAAAGTATCTTTTTTAAATCGGTTCCAAAATCTTCTTTTTCGGGTAGTGCAGGTTCCTCAAAGACAGGTCTATGCCACGTAGCCTTGCGTTCTAATCTTGGTATACCTTTGTGGAGGAAATCCATTTTTATTTCGCCAACCAGATTAGAATGGTAAAACAGGCGCAATATTTTATCATTGGCGAATCTTCCTACGACCGTTGCCTCAACGTTTTCAGCCTTAAATAGGTCAAGGATGTCGTTTTCTTTTTCTGGTGGGACGGCGAGTATCATACGTTCCTGCGCCTCGGAGATCCAGATTTCGGTGTAGGAGAGCTCTTCGTATTTCAGAGGTACCTTTTCCAAATTTACCAAGGCTCCCAGGTCTTGACCCATTTCCCCAATAGCAGAGGACAGGCCACCCGCACCACAATCGGTGATGCAATTGTACAGTCCTTTGTCACGGGCCTGTAAAAGCACGTCCAACAACGCCTTTTCCGTTATGGCATTGCCGATTTGCACAGCGCCTCCGGACATCTGTTCAGATTGTTCATGTAATTCTGCTGAGGAGAATGTGGCACCGTGGATGCCGTCGCGTCCCGTCCTGCCACCGGCAACAACGATGAGGTCATTGGGATGGGCCTCTTTTTGACACTTGTTTTTGGGTATAAGACCTACAGTTCCGCAGAAGACTAATGGATTGCCAATATATCGCTCATCAAAGAAGATGGCGCCGTTGGCAGTGGGGATGCCCATGCGGTTGCCATAATCTCTAACCCCTGCAACAACGCCCTTGAAAATCCTTTTTGGATGTAAAATGCCCTTGGGGATTTTATCCAGCGGGGTATCCGGGAGACCGAAACAAAATACATCCGTATTAAGGATGGGTTTGCCCCCCAATCCTGTACCCATAATGTCCCTGATTACACCTCCAACGCCCGTGTTGGCGCCCCCATAAGGTTCAATAGCGGACGGATGGTTATGGGTTTCTACCTTAAAACAAACATTGTAATAGTCATCAAACTGAATAATGCCCGCATTGTCTTTAAATACAGAGACACACCAGGGTTTATTCAGTTCTTTTGTGGCCTTCATGATGGTGTTTTGCAGGAGATTATCGATTTTATTTCCATCGAAATCTATGATACCTTTGAAGGTTTTATGGACGCAGTGTTCAGACCATGTCTGGGCAATTGTCTCGAGTTCAATGTCGGTAGGTTCCCGGTTCATGGACTGATAATATCGCTGGATAGATTGCATCTCTGGTAAATTTAAGGATAACTGACCACGGATACTTATCTCTTCCAATTGTTTATTGTCTGCATGTAATAGAGGTATGGTTTGTTTTTTAAAGGAATACTGAATATTGCCATGATCGTAATTGGGTGTTTTGGGGTAAATAAAGACATCTTCTATCTTTGTGTTTGCAAGGACTTTAGTTGCTATGCTGCGGATTGCTTCCTTTGATATATTTCCATCGATTAGATACTTTTGGGCGGTTTTAACACCATCTATGCTTATTCCTATATCACGAAGTGCCTTCAAAACCGATTGCTCGATAGGGTCCATGACGCCGGGCTTACGGCTAATTTCAAGAATATGATGTCCCAAATCCCCAATCCGAGATCCGAAATCGTTCGACTGAGCGCTCACAACGAAGTCCGAAATCTGATAATCTTGCGTAATGGTGTCCACCAGGAGTTTTTTTGCAATAGTGTCCAGGTCGTTTTTCCTTACATTCCCAAAGATGATATAAACCTGGCGGACCCTGACGTTTGTAACACCCTGGAAACCAAATGCCTCGATCTCTGACCGTATATTGTTTCCCAAAGGGTCGGGGAATTCGTTTTTAAAAAATACTTCAATTCTTGAGTACACAGGATTTATTTGTTTGTACCTTGGTTTTCTGAATTGTTGTGAAACACACTATCACGTGCCAACTTTGCCTTTTGCAATCTGTCGAGTACCATAGGCTTGTTTTTCTTCAGGAGATCGTTTTTAAATCCAGCAAGTTCCGCTATAAATTGGTCAATTGATTTTATAACATTTTCGCGATTTTGATCAAAGATATTTATCCATAGCTCCGGGTCACCGGATGCGATCCTTGTTGCATCCCTTAATCCACTGGCGCCATAAACGAGATGTTCTTGTTTGATGGAATTCACCAGACATGAGGCAATCAGGTGGGGCAGGTGACTTACGTACGCAAGTATTTCATCATGTTGTTCTGCAGTTAAATATAGTATTTTAGCTCCCAAAAGTTGCCACAGAGAAGAAATTGTTTCCAACCCTTTTAAATTTTTGTTTGGAGGCGTTATGATGCAGCTGCAGCCTACAAAAAGGTCTGGCGAGGCAAAATCAACACCTCTTTGTTCTGAGCCTGCAATGGGATGAGCACCGATAAAGGCGATGTCTTCTCTCATATTATTTGTTATGTGTTCAACAATATGATTTTTTGTGCTCCCCACATCAGTGAGGATGGCGTTGCATTTCATGAACGGGATAACCCTTTTTGCCGTATCAATAATTTTGTCTACGGCTGTAGCTAGTATTACAATATCCGCATCTTTTACAGCCTCCTCAGGATTTAAAATCCCGATATCAATGGCATCCATTTTAAGGGCATTTTCGATAGATGAAGCCCTGTGACCCACGCCGATAATGGTCTTTGCCAAATTTCTTTTTTTTAGTCCCAGACCAATGGATCCACCAATAAGTCCCGGGCCAATGATACAGATTGTTCCGAATTGCATTGAATCATGATAGATATAAAATTTTGTGAATAAACAAAGAACGTAAAATGTTACCTGTCAAATTTGTTTTTGTCAATATTTTTAAGTGGTTTGGAAAATAAATTTTCTTAACTGTGATAAAATAGACAGGCTTGTAATTAGAGATGAACAGGCTGTCCGAGAATACAAGATTGCAAAAATTCAGGTATTGAATTATAAGACTTATGTGATGAAAATTCAGCAAAAAGTTGATTCTCAAAACAGCCTGTGAAGTGGTGACACTTAATTATGACTTTTCAATTGCTATACGCCATTGCCTTGCCATAGAGTAAAAATACTGAAAAACGTCGTAAGAAAATCAAGAACAAATAGAAATCAAGATGTGCCTCTCTAACCCTCAAGGGTTAAGCGTGGCAGGTTACAGAGGCGTTGACTCTGTTAAAACGGTGCCTTCTTTAAATTCTTTGGTTCTTATGTAATCATAAAGGCATCTTTCCAGAGAGATTTCTAGCGCTTTTTCATGAGCATATTTAGAAAGGATTTTTCTACAATCTTTCCTGGTAAAGATTTCGCTGCATAAGTGGCAGATATTAACATACTGCTTGCGAAAGGGTATGTTTGGGTCTTTCTGGAGTATAAACTTCATAAGCCCATAGGGACCCTCCAGTGCAAGCCAGTTTACGATGAGATCATTGTGTGCCATGGTTATGAGTTCTTCAAGTGTATAGTCGTCAAGAGTTCCGAATACGATCTCTTTCACGCCTCTTGGGATCATACCGCAACAGATGGAGAGTTCTTTGCGGGGGGTAATTATCACCCGCTGAAGGATGGATGAACACGGTGCCTTCCAGTGGTAATCAGAAGGCGGGTACAGGATCTCGTCATCGGGGATGAGGTGCATGTCTTTTGCAACAGGCACCGTATAACCTGTAGAAACAACATTATTATCGGGATTCTTTTCCCGCGGGTCAAAACGTGCGAGTTTAACCTCCAGAAATTGCTCAAGATAATCTATCGAAAGCGTGCACCCTTTCATCGTTTTGTGCCCGATCAGGGCAGGGAATCCAAGCTCAAGGCAGGCATCGTTGGCGTATTTTATCCGTTCCAGGGGTATAAACTCCTGATGGTAATCATCGCAGCTAAAATTTATTTCGGTCAATCCGGCATCCTTATAAATCTTCATAATTTCTCTTGCAGTCTGTGGATTTTTAGCCCAAAACCCGTTCGTGACAATTCTGGTTAAAAGCTCCTTTTTCGCACAATACTCTACACACCTTCTCAGGTCTTCTCCTAAAAGGAATGGTTCTCCGCCGGTAAAGACAACCAGTTCTAGTTTTCCGTAAGAAAAGACATGATCGACGATCGTAATCATGTCCTGCAAGGAAAGGCGGGCTGTTTCCCTGGGGCCGCACTCAGCCCCACAGTAACGGCAACTTATGGGACATTGGTAGGTAGTTGAAAAAACAAGATTCGAAAGCATACGACACTCCTTATTTCGTTCACGTTTTCCCTACTTCACGGAAGCAACTCCAGAAACGAGAAATATTTTCAATAAGTTTATCAAAGGCCGGTTTCCTCCTTAATCTTTACAAAAGCATCTATCCTGGCAGAGATGGTCGCCAGGTCCTGAGGGTGAATAAGCGGGCCGCTGAGGAGATCTTCCAGGGATCTTTGCCCATCCTTTTGGAAGCCTTGGGTAGTGCCTGTTTCGCTTCTTCGTGTTTGAACTGCATCTGCATTATCCCATTCTCTATTTTGATTTCTAAAAGTCTCAGATGATGAGCTGGTCACACCCACAAATTCCATTTCAATCCTTACTTCCTGACTCTGGCAGAGTTCTTTTGCGCTGGTGGCGCTGCGTTCCCTGTCGGCCTCAAAATTTTGGAGGGCCGAGAAACATTTCCCTTTTTGCGCTAAGGCATCTCTGTTATCCCACTCTTTGAAAAAGCCCTGCGATATCTCCATCCTCAGGGATGCCCCATGAATTTCCGCTGCATACCCAAATATCCTTTCAAAGCCTAAGTCCTTGATATTATTCTTCTTTATCATTTCTCTGAGACCTGATAATGCCCCAAATAAGGTGGCAAAGTCGGAAGGAATAAATGCCGAAGTGTCGAGTTTGACGCCACACTCCTTCATGGCCCCCATAGGGTTCTCCAGGGCCAGAAGGAAGAAATCATCGTCTTTTATGGTCCGTTCTATAAAACGCTTTAACGCAATGGATGGCATGGGAATCTTGACCCTGATTCTTTTTTCTTTCTCTTCCATAATTATCCGCTCCTTTCTTTATAAAGATTGGCTATAGTTTGTGGTTACCTATAAAATAAAAAAGCCTTACTGCAAAGATATCATTGAGAACATCTTCGGCAGTAAGGCTGTCTTTTATTAAAATAGAGATGCATTGCAATGCATCTCTACAAAAGACCCTTTCCTTTGCGCCCCCCAATCACTCAGGGTTTGCCTTTATCGGGATTTTTTATTATTGGTTCGCAGGTTATTGCTGAATCGAAAAAGGTGCGCAACTATAGCATATATAATGTGTTATGTCAAGAAAAAACAAAACATTTTTGATCCTTTGCGCTAATTACGTAATTACAAAAATACATAAATGCTTATGAGGGAAATACCTACTAAAGAAGTAGCAGGAATGCCTGTTCTTGAGTTAAAAGTGCTAAATTTTTTTACTGATGAAATTGTGGAGGAAGTGAATTTGGTTGAGGCTATGTTGCACTGTGATCTATTCTAAACCACATTTCGTAAAGGGGGATAAAGATGTATGCCCCAAAACTCAGAATGAGGAGTATATTGGAGATGGTAAAGGTGATCACAAGGTAAGGGGATGCGTATCTGATAAGCCACGGGGCTGCAATATTCAATAGAATCCCCATAAATGAAACTCCATATATCGTAATCTTTAATCCTTCGCGTGTATGAGTCATGGCCATAATACGGGAGAGAATAAATACGACAATGGGGATTGAAAAAATATGCGTGTGGGTAACTTCTAGTAGCTCCCGATAGGATTTTGGGAAAAACAACCCTTCCTCAAGTTTTAATCTGTTTTCTTCAGCCGATAGTGGGGTATCGAGTTCTTCCTCTTTATCACCACAATAGTACCGTATCGTTTTTTGAGCGGAAAAGCCCGTCCTCTCATAATAATTCAGGAAGCCAATGCCGATGGCAATGGCCATGATAGATAGGAAAAAAGTAAAAAAAATCTTGTTACTGATTGGAAGCGACCACATGCCACCCGACATTGTCTTCTCCTTGAACACTGGTTTTTTTGAATTTGTCTGCAAAACCCCTTGTCATATCAATCATGAGTTTTCCATCCTTTCCCTCATATGCAATCATGGCATGAGTATCAGGAATATCCTGGATAAGCTTCATGCCTTTTTCTGGACCTAAGACAAAGACACTGGTAGATAGCGCATCGACCTCCGTACCGGTGGGAGCGACGATCGTTACTGCTATCGTCCCATTTACGGGTCTTCCTGTCCTGGGGTCTATGATGTGGGAGTACCGTTTTCCATTGATTATAAAAAAACGTTCGTAATCTCCTGACGTGGCTGTGGCTTCATTTTTAAGTCCCAGATAGCCTAGAATCTCATTTCTGTCCCGCGGATGTTGTATGCCAATATTCCATTCATTTTTACCCGCAGGTGTGCCAAGTACATAAATATTACCTCCAAGATTAATACAGGCATTGTTTATGCCAAATTTTTTTATGATTTCCAATGCCTTATCTACGGCATACCCTTTTCCTATTGCGCCCAAATCAATTTGAGTTTTTGTATTTTTTAAGAATACAGTGTCTGGTTTTTTCGGGTCGTTATTCTTCCTTATTACAATGTTCCTGTAAGAGACTGCCGGTAGAAGCCTTTCTATTTCTTTATCGGATGGGACATGACCTTTTTCGTTAAAAAATCCCCATAAGGCGACGACTGGTGAGACAGTAATATCAAAGGCACCGTTACTTAATTCGCTGTAATATTGCGATTGTTCAATTACGTCGAGAAGTTCTCTTTGGCAGGGAAAAGGTGATTTTGCTGCCTTTCTGTTTAATTGGGAAAGTGCAGTATTGTTTTTGTAATTACTCATAATGCGATCCATGCGTTCCATTTCATCCAACGCTTTTTCAATGGCCTTGCCAGCAGTTTTTTCATCACTTGAATATACTGACACCTCAGCAAAGGTGCCCATGATCATGCGAGTTTGTTTCAAGAGTTTTATGTCAGATGGTAACTCTTCGGGATTACTGTTCTTTTTTTTGTTTTGCTCCAGGTTTCTGGTTGTTTTTTGAACATTGATCTCATTACCCTTTGTATTTTGAGATCCGCTTTTCGTATCTAAGGATTTTTCTTTTTCAAGTGTCACTGTATTTCCGGCTGATAGTTTAATATTATTGACACTTCTTTTGCCAGTGAGGTAATATTCGCTGATGACAGCAAGTACCTTCCTCACACCAGCGCACATATACTGTACGGACATGGTTGCCCCTGTAATGTTGATGATATCCTTATTTGTTCTAATTGGATTTTTAAGAGACTTGCCAATAAATTGATAGAGAAAACGTTTTTTTGCAATTTCCCCGCCGCGGCTTTCACGATAAACTAGGATGGCTATATTATTAATTTTCCCATTTGGGTTTACGCCGACAATAAAGGTAAATGGATGAAACTTTCCAATCTCCTCAGTAATAATTGCATATCCCTGAATAACCCCTTCCTTTTTTCCAATATAAACCTTAAATCCATCTTCGTAAAGTCTTCTGGCAAGAAGTTTTTCAAGGTTACCTTTTTCTTCCGAAGTCATTAAAAATACATCAGTAACAATTTCATCACATTCAGGAAAGACAAGGGCAATTGCTTGTTCTTCTGTGAGATAAGTCTGTATTTGGAAATTTTCAGACGGCTCGACTTCTCTCTGAGCCTTTGCTGTTCTTGAAATGAATGGTACTAGGATAAATGGTAAAGAAGAAAATATTGTGAGTATGAAGAATATACGTTTTATCATCATAAAATTTGATTGAAAGGGTTCGTTTTTTTATAAATCTAACCTTAATATTTTAATAAGTTCCTATGATACATACTTGTCAATTCTTGGGAAATCGGAAGGTAATTCAATTGTAGTTTGCCGCGCTATTGTGCAATATTCATTGATTATTAAGGATATTTTCCAGTTTTTTTAAAAATTCTTGCTCAATAGTACCATCCGATACAATACGTTTCCATCGGTATGCCTGACTACCACCCGGTGCCTTTTCCTCGATCTGGGTGTCTATGGAAACGTAGGTTTTGTCCCGTTCTTCGGTTACTTTAACTAATAGACGATAACGTTCTTGCCATCTCCCTTCCAGGAGTAACCCAGACGTCCTTTTTGTCGACCAACCCTTAACCCACTGGGTTTTTAAAAAGCCATTTTCCTTATCTTTGATTTCAATGGGAATACCTTCGGACGACAGGAGTACTGCATCCCATACAGTACTCTTATCTCTATCAAAATATCTGGAAACAGCTGCCATATTCCTATAGCCCCAACTTCTCGTGGCACATCCCGTGAAGGTGGCAGTCAGTAGAAAAATCAATAATAGCAGTGTTATAATACCATATCCTGTACTTGATAATCCTTTGTGGTTCATAAAGATAAAAATAATAACAAAAATAACGGTCTTTTACAAACACTTTGTTGAACTTCTCTGTAATTTAGTAATTTACTTGCAATAGGTTGAAAAATTAATAAAATTTAAACAAAAAGCCATTGTCTTTAAAAAAACGGTATTTTTGTTGTAAAGTAAGATCACTGAAAACATTTTTGGAATAAGTAATTATAAGGGGGATGTTTTTTGTCTGAAAAAACTGTTACAGAGCTAGAAAATCTGATATTAGAGATTGAGCATCGTATCGAAGATTTGGAAAATACCTCCCTAAAGGATAACATTGACAGGAGTGCGGAGATAAAATATCTGAGAGAAAAGCGGGAGAGGCTTCAAATGCGGTTGTGCTCTAAATTAACTCCATATGACATTGTCAAAATAGCGCGACACCCCTTGCGCCCTCTCGCTGCAGACTATGTGAATATGATAATGGATGATTTTGTAGAACTTCACGGAGACAAGCGTTTTGGGGATGATAAAGCGATTATTTGTGGACTAGGAAGAATTGGACAGGAAAAGCTCTTGTTTGTAGGCCAACAGAAGGGAAAGAGTACAAAAGAGCGCATAGCATGTAATTTTGGGATGCCAAATCCTGAAGGATATAGAAAGGCACTGCAAAAAATGAAACTTGCAGAAAAGTTCCATTTGCCGATTGTTACGTTGATAGATACACCTGGTGCTAATCCAGACATTGGAGCTGAAGAGAGGGGACAGGCACATGCAATTGCAGAGAATATATATGAGATGTGTCGATTGAAAACACCAATTATTAACGTTGTCATAGGCGAAGGCGGTAGTGGTGGTGCATTGGGTATAGGTATTGGCGATAAATTTGCAATTTTGGAATATGCGTATTACTCAGTAATTTCCCCTGAAGGTTGCGCTGTAATATTATGGAAAAATGCCGAAAATGCACCGGAGTCGGCCAGGTCTTTGCAATTAACCTCAAAAGATTTGTTAAATTTTGGTATAGTGGATGAAATTATTCCAGAACCTCTGGGCGCGGCACATAAGGATCCTAAAGCAATGGCTAGTGTACTTAAGGTACGCTTAATTAAGTATTTAGAAGAAACAAAAGACATTCCGGTTACCAAACTTATAGAAAATCGATATGAAAGGTATAGGAAAATAGGCAAATACGTGGAAAGTGGTATTGGCGTTAATTTGTGACTCTGGATTTGTTTAAAGAGTGATAGTTTGGTGAGGTTTTTTGCTCTTTATTAAAGGGAAAAGATTTTGTACTTGCATTTGTAATTTTTAGAAGTATAATTAAATGAGATAAAAGAGTTATTAAGAAAAATAAATTTTTTCTTGACTCTTTTGGAAATACATGTAAAATATTTGATCTGTAGTTGATTGTAAATGTTCTTTAAAAATCAGAAGTCAAATGCGTGCGAGTAGTGAAGCTGATATATAGTCAGCTTTTGAGTTAAAAGAAGTTAAGATTGACAGGCTTTGCCTGTCTCCTTTGTAATATTATTATGAAGGGTATGATCTTGGCTCAGAACGAACGCTGGCGGCGTGGATTAGGCATGCAAGTCGAACGAGGGAGTATCCCGAAAGGGGTACAAATCGAGTGGCGTAAGGGTGAGTAATGCATTGATAACCTGCCTTTGAGATGGGAATAACAGCGTCCCAAGCAATTGGGGCTACCGAAAGGGCTGCTAATACTCAATAAAACTGTTGATACCTTGGTATTGATAGTCAAAAAGATGGGGTCGTAAGATTCCATTTGCTCAGAGAGGGGTCAATGTCCTATCAGCTAGTTGGTAGGGTAATGGCCTACCAAGGCAAAGACGGGTAGCCGGCCTGAGAGGGTGGTCGGCCACACTGGGACTGAGACACTGCCCAGACTCCTACGGGAGGCTGCAGTCGAGAATCTTTCGCAATGCCCGAAAGGGTGACGAAGCGACGCCGCGTGTGGGAAGAAGGCCTTCGGGTTGTAAACCACTGTCGGGAGTTAAGAAATGTAAGGATGTTAATAGTATTCTTACTTGACTAAGGCTCCGGAGGAAGCCACGGCTAACTCTGTGCCAGCAGCCGCGGTAATACAGAGGCGGCAAGCGTTGTTCGGAATTATTGGGCGTAAAGAGCATGTAGGCGGCTATGTAAGTCGGTTGTGAAAGCCTTCCGCTTAACGGAAGAATGGCGGCCGAAACTGCATAGCTTGAGTGCGGTAGGGGAGAGTGGAACTTCTGGTGGAGCGGTGAAATGCGTAGATATCAGAAGGAACGCCGGCGGCGAAAGCGACTCTCTGGGCCGTAACTGACGCTGAGTGTGCGAAAGCTAGGGGAGCAAACGGGATTAGATACCCCGGTAGTCCTAGCCGTAAACGATGGGCACTAAGTAGAGGGGTTTTGATTATCTCTCTGCCGGAGCTAACGCATTAAGTGCCCCGCCTGGGGAGTACGGCCGCAAGGCTAAAACTCAAAAGAATTGACGGGGGCTCGCACAAGCGGTGGAGCATGTGGCTTAATTCGATGCAACGCGAAGAACCTTACCGGGGCTTGACATGGTAGAAGTAGAAACCCGAAAGGGCGACGAATGGTATCCAGTCCATAACTACCACAGGTGTTGCATGGCTGTCGTCAGCTCGTGTCGTGAGACGTTGGGTTAAGTCCCCTAACGAGCGAAACCCTTGTCTTTAGTTGCCATCAGGTCAAGCTGGGCACTCTAAAGAGACTGCTGTCGTCAAGACGGAGGAAGGTGGGGATGACGTCAAGTCATCATGGCCCTTATGTCCCGGGCTGCACACGTGCTACAATGGTTGGTACAAAGGGATGCTAAACTGTAAAGCGGAGCGAAACCCATAAAACCAATCCCAGTTCAGATTGGAGGCTGAAACCCGCCTCCATGAAGTAGGAATCGCTAGTAATCGCGGATCAGCTACGCCGCGGTGAATATGTTCCCGAGCCTTGTACACACCGCCCGTCAAGCCACCCAAGCAAGATGCACCCAAAATCGCCGGCCAAACCCGTAAGGGATGGAAGTGCTTAAGGTGTGTTTTGTGAGGAGGACTAAGTCGTAACAAGGTAGTCGTAGGAGAACCTGCGGCTGGATCACCTCCTTTCTAAGGAAGTAAAAAAAGATGTGCTGCTACGCACGCATAAGACTTCTATTTTTGTAGTCTCTTTACGAGGTATGTGGTAGGGAGAGTTTGTTAGAGTGGGATTGCGGGCCCAAAATGTTGGCCAGTAGTTTTGGGCCTATAGCTCAGTTGGTTTAGAGCATTCCCCTGATAAGGGAAAGGTCAGTGGTTCGAGTCCACTTAGGCCCATCACCCTCATAAGATTCTAAAGCAGGGGATGTAGCTCAATTGGGAGAGCGCTGCCCTTGCAAGGCAGAGGTTGGCGGTTCGATCCCGCTCATCTCCACCACTTTGAATCGTCGTAAAAGATTTGAGGTGTGTTGTTTGTGGAAGTTGTTCTTTGAAAAGTGAATACTTAACGGGTAGCAATTTGATCCTCTTTGTTTGTAAGGGTAATAAGATAACACAGATTGTCAAGCTACAAAAGGGTACATGGTGGATGTCTAGGCGCTGAGAGACGATGAAGGACGTGGAAGACTGCGATAAGCTTCGGGGAGCTGTCAAACAAGCTGTGAGCCGGAGATTTCCGAATGGGGAAACCTTCTATGGGTTTATGCCATAGAATTGGTATCTGAATATATAGGATATCAAAGGTAACGGAGAGAAGTGAAACATCTCAGTAACTCCAGGAAAAGAAAAAAATTTTGATCTCCTGAGTAGCGGCGAGCGAAAAGGAAAAAGCCTAAACCGGTTATGTGTCAAGCCCTTGTGCGTTGCATAGCCGGGGTCGCGGGGATTGCATGAGACAGGGCAAGGCCTGTCTGGGAAGTTACAAATGCATTTTTTAACTGAATAGTTCTGGAAAGATTAACCGCAGAAGGTGATAGTCCTGTAAGTGAAAAAAAATGCACTTTTAACGCAATTACCCGAGTAACACCCGTCTCGTGGAAGCGGGTGTGAATTTAGGGAGTCCACTCTCTAAGGCTAAATACTACTCAGCGACCGATAGTGTACAAGTAGCGCGAGCGAAAGATGAAAAGAACCCCTGTTAGGGGAATGAAATAGAACCTGAAACCGTGAACTTACAAGCGGTGGGAGCACTATGGTTCTTTAATTAGAATAATGTGTGACCGCGTGCCTTTTGCATAATGAACCGGCGACTTATTATGTATTGCAGGTTAAGTCTTTATGGGACGAAGCCACAGCGAAAGCGAGTGTGAAAGCGCGAAATGTATGTAGTGCATAATAGACCCGAAACCATGTGATCTACCCTTGGTCAGGATGAAGCGAATGTAAAAATTCGTGGAGGTCCGAACGCACTTGCGTTGAAAAGCGAGGCGATGAACTGAGGGGAGGAGTAAAAGTCTAATCAAACTTGGTGATAGCTGGTTCTCTCCGAAATAGCTTTAGGGCTAGCCTTATGGCGTGAATATAGTGGGGGTAGAGATACTGAATAGATTCTGGGGCCTACCAGGCTACCAAGTCCAATCAAACTCCGAATACCATTGTATAAGTCATAGGAGACAGACTGTGGGGGATAAGCTTCATTGTCAAAAGGGAAACAACCCAGACCGACAGCTAAGGTCCCTAAAATAGACTAAGTGATAAAGGAAGTGAGAGTGCTAAGACAGTTAGGATGTTGGCTTAGAAGCAGCAATCATTTAAAAAGTGCGTAATAGCTTACTAACCGAGCATTCTTGCGCCGAAAATATTGCGGGACTAAGTCTATTACCGAAGCTTCGGATTATCGAATTATTTATGATTCGATAGTGGTAGGAGAGCGTTCTATGTTAGGTTGAAGAGAGACTGTGAAGACTCTTGGACGATATAGAAGTGATTATGCCGGTATAAGTAGCGATAATATAAGTGAGAATCTTATTCGCCGAAAGCCTAAGGTTTCCTGGGGAAGGTAAATCCGCCCAGGGTTAGCCGGAGCCTAAGTCGAGGCTGAAAGGCGTAGATGATGGACAACAGGTTAATATTCCTGTGCTACCATAATAGCGTTGAACATGGGGGGACAGAGGTGTGAAGGTTAGCAAACCTAATAGACACGGCTTGTTCAAGCCGGAGGTGTTGTCTCAGGCAAATCCGAGACGCATGGCACCGAAGGTGAGTACGTGGGCGTATGCCTTTAAGTAACCGGAGCATCTTTCAAGAAAAGCCTCGTTTGCGAGCTATTATGGTGTCCGTACTAAAACTGACACAGGTAGGCGGGGAGAGGATCCTAAGGCGCTCGAGAGAACCCTCGTTAAGGAACTCGGCAAAATCACTCCGTAACTTCGGGAAAAGGAGTGCCTCGAGTAAAATCGAGGCCGCAGTTAAAAGGCCCGGGCGACTGTTTACTAAAAACACAAGTCTCTGCTAAGATTTAAAATCAACGTATAGAGACTGACGCGTGCTCGATGCCAGAACGTTAAGGGAATGGGTTAGTGTCCGAAAGGATGCGAAGCTCAGAACCGAAGCGCTGGTGAATGGCGGCTCTAACTATGAGAGTCCTAAGGTAGCGAAGTTCCTTGTCAGATAATTACTGACGTGCATGAATCGCGTAACGACTTGGGTACTGTCTCAACGAGGGACTCGGCGAAATTGTAGTCGTGGTGAAGATGCCACGTACCCGCGGCAAGACGGAAAGACCCCGTGAACCTTTACTGTAGCCTATTATTGGGTTTTGGCACAGTATGCGTAGGATAGGTGGGAGACTAAGAAGTTCTGGCCCTGGCCAGAATGGAGTCGACGTTGAAATACCACTCTTACTATGTTAAAATTCTAACCAAACACCGTGAATCCGGTTTTGGGACAGTGTTAGGTGGGCAGTTTGACTGGGGCGGTCTCCTCCTAAAGAGTAACGGAGGAGTCCAAAGGCTTTCTCAGTGCGCTTGGCAACCGCACGTAGAGTGTAAGGGCAGAAGAAAGCTTGACTGCGAGACCTATAAGTCGAGCAGATGTGAAAGCAGGGCCTAGTGATCCGGTGGTTGTGTGTGGAAACGCCATCGCTCAACAGATAAAAGGTACTCCGGGGATAACAGGCTGATCGCCCCCGAGCGTCCATAGCGGCGGGGCGGTTTGGCACCTCGATGTCGGCTCATCGCATCCTGGGGCTGGAGAAGGTCCCAAGGGTTCTGGAGTTCACAGATTAAAGCGGTACGCGAGCTGGGTTTAGACCGTCGTGAGACAGGTCGGTCCCTATCTGCCGTGGGTGTTTGATATTTGAGGAGATCTGTCCTTAGTACGAGAGGACCGGGATGGACGTACCTCTGGTGCACCAGTTGTCGTGCTAACGGCATAGCTGGGTAGCTACGTACGGAAAGGATAAATGCTGAAAGCATATAAGCATGAAGCCTACTCCAAAACTAGATATCATTTTTCTTAGAGAAAGAGAGACACCTTGAAGACTACGAGGTTGATAGGCCAGAGGTATAAGTATAGTAATATACTAAGCTGACTGGTACTAATTAGTCGAAAAGCTTGACTTTTTGTTATCTTGTTAGTCTGCGATGCAAAGTATCAATTGTTACCGTTAAGTTATTCCTGATTTTTTAATTTTTCCGGTGGGTATAGTAAGAAGGAAACACCCGTTCCCATTCCGAACACGGCAGTTAAGCTTCTTACGCCGATGGTACTGGCGAAAGTCGGGAGAGTAGGTTACTGCCGGGAATTATTTACATAAAAACCCGTCCCGTAATTTCGGGATGGGTTTTTTGTTTAATAAAGATTTTTAAACGGAAAATCATCGTTAAGTCACATTTTTTATGCTTACAAATGAGGATAAATTTAAAGAATATCTTGAATCGAAAAATCTAAAATTTACACCTGAAAGGCAAGCAATACTTAATCGGGTATTTGCAAACCCGAAACATTTTGAAGCAGATGAATTATTGGTTGATCTCAGACTGCACAAGTTAAGAATTTCTAAGGCTACTATTTATCGTACACTTTCTTTGCTTGTAAAAGGTGGTTTATTGAGAGAAGTTATTTTTGGTGAGAGGCATGCGCACTATGAACAAGTATATGGGAATGATCATCATGATCACTTGGTTTGTAACAACTGTGGAAAGATAATTGAATTCGTTGAACATAGAATAGAAAAACTTCAAGATGAGGTTTGCAGAAAGAATAAGTTTGAACCGGAATCGCATCGTTTGCAGATACAAGGTTTATGTGAAGATTGTACTAAAAAAAATGATATTGTAACGAGGAAGAAAAATCCAATTGCGGGGGCGTGATTTATGTCTCAGGTATGTCTAATATGTGGGAAAAAAACACAGGTTGGAAATCAGATTGAACGGAGAGGGTTAGCTAAGTGGAAGGGCGGTGTTGGTAGGAAAATTACTGGTAAAACCAAAAGAAAATTTAAAATAAATTTACAAAGAGTAAGAGCGAAAATTGGTGGCACCGTCAAAAAAATTAGAGTTTGTACCCGATGTATCAGTGCCGGTAAAGTGACGAAGGCCTTGTAAAAAAACTAGAGCATGGTGTGTCCGCCTTCATGAAGATAGATAAAAAAGTTATTGAATATATAGCTAGTCTTTCTCGAGTTGAGCTTTCTGAGCCAGAAAAAGAGATGTTTGTTCACCAACTCAGCGATATTCTATCTTATATAGAAAAGCTTAATAAGTTAAATACCGAAAATGTTAAACCGATGGCCTACACAACAAATGCTTCTAATGTATTTAGAGAAGATATGTTAGAACCTTCGATTCCTTTAAAAGATGTTCAGTTAAATGCCCCTGCCATAAAAGGTGTTTTTTTTAAAGTACCAAAGGTAATTGAATAAGGATATTTGAATTAAAGAGACGTGTCTTTGAGACTTTTTGAATCCACCGCACTTCAAATAAAAGCAAAAATCTTATCAAAAGAAATACATGTAACAGAGCTTGTTAAGCATTTTGTTAAACGGATAAAAGATGTTGAGCCGAATATTCAGGCTTACATAACGATACATGAAGAAGAGGCATTAAAAAAAGCAGCGGAAATTGATAAAAAAATTGAAAATGCCGAAAAAGTCGGTTTGCTTGCAGGTATCCCGGTTGCCGTTAAAGATAACATCTGCACCAAAAATTTATATACCACCTGCGCCTCAGAAATACTTAAGAATTTCATTCCTCCTTATGACGCCTTTGTTGTTAATCGTCTAAAAGAAGAAGATGCCGTAATCATTGGCAAGACAAATTTAGACGAATTTGCAATGGGGTCATCTACAGAAAATTCTCGTTACAAAGTAACACGCAATCCCTGGAATCTTGATTATGTCCCTGGTGGCTCTAGCGGCGGTTCTGCTGCGGCCGTAGCTGCTGATCTTTCAATAATGGCTTTAGGATCTGAAACTGGTGGTTCTGTCAGACAGCCTGCAGCCTTTTGTGGCGTCGTAGGTTTAAAGCCAACATATGGCCGGGTATCACGGTATGGTCTGGTCGCCTTTGGCTCTTCTCTCGATCAGGTTGGCACAGTAACAAAAGATGTGAGCGATGCGGCTCTCATATTACAGGTAATCGCAGGTTATGATTTGCATGACTCTACTTCTGCAAATGTACCTGTTCCTGATTATTTAAATGGTATTGATTCCGGTATTGATGGCTTACGGATTGGGATTCCAAAAGAATACTTTGCAACTGGTTTGAGTGCAGATGTTCATAAAGCACTTAAAGATGCTTTGAAAGTATATGAACGTCTTGGTGCAAAAGTTATTGATATATCTTTGCCACATACCGAATATGCTGTTGCAGTTTATTATATTGTTGCAAATGCAGAGGCAAGCTCAAATTTAGCACGTTACGATGGTGTTCGATATGGACACAGGACATCCGAATCACACGGAATTATAGACATGTATTGCCGTACCCGGTCTGAAGGATTTGGTAACGAAGTCAAACGGCGTATCATGTTAGGAAACTATGCGCTGAGTTCCGGATATTATGATGCTTATTATTTGAAGGCATCAAAGGTCAGGAATTTAATAAAAAATGATTTCGATATTGCCTTTGAAGAGGTTGATTGCATCATTTGTCCTACCTCTCCTGTGCCCGCCTTCAAAATAGGTGAGCGTGCTAATAATCCATTAGAGATGTATCTTTCCGATATCTATACCATTCCGGCAAATCTTGCTGGCATTCCTGGTATTTCGATTCCTTGTGGGTTTTCAAGAGAAGCGTTACCCATTGGAATGCAGATTCTTGGAAAACATTTTGAAGAGAAAAAATTATTACAAATCGCATATGCTTTCGAGCGGGAGACTGATTTCCATCTAAAGAAACCCGTATTGAAGGTTTCTTCAGTGTAAGGATAATATTCAAAAGGCTTTCGTGTATGGAATACGAAGTTGTTATTGGTTTAGAAACTCATGCAGAATTAGCGACTGTCACGAAATTATTTTGTGGATGCAGCACAAAATTTGGTGTTGAGCCAAATACGCAGGTCTGTCCTGTATGCCTTGGTATGCCGGGTGTCTTACCTGTAATGAACAAAAAGGCCTTTGAGTATGCGATGAAGGCAGCTATAGCACTCAATTGTAAGATCGATGAATTTACAAATTTCGATCGAAAAAGTTATTACTATCCTGATTTGCCAAAAAACTACCAGATTTCCCAAAATTATTATAATTTGGGTGTTGATGGGTACATGGATATCGGTGTAAATGGCACCATAAGCAGGATTCGTATCCACAATGTCCATCTGGAAGAGGAGGCAGGGAAACTCATCCATCCCGAAGAAATTGGTGCAGATTACAGTCTTGTTGATTTTAACAGGGCGGGTGTCCCACTCCTTGAGATCGTATCATATCCTGATATGAGAAATGTGGATGAGGTGGAAAGCTACATGCAAACCTTACGAAAAATACTTTTATATACAGGAATTTCAGATTGCAAGATGCAGGAGGGGTCTCTTCGGTTTGAAGCAAGTATTTCGCTCAGGAAGAAAGGCTCTGATAAACTGGGCGACAGGGTAGAAATAAAGAATCTTAATTCGATGAAGTCTGTTTTGAAGGCTATAGAATATGAGGCAAAGAGACAGTCAGAGGTATTAGATCGGGGAGAAAAAGTTGATAGGGAAACGAGGTTATGGGATGAACTAAATGAGAGGAGTGCTCGGATGCGTTCAAAAGAAGAAGCCCAGGACTATCGTTATTTCCCGGAACCAGACCTTTTGCCTGTTTTGATTGATGAAAAATGGTTGCGAGCAATAAAAGACACGATCCCTGAACTTCCTTTAGCTCGAAGACAAAGGTTTATGGAAACGTTTGCGCTTTCTGAGTACGATGCTAGTTTGCTTACCGATGAAAAGATACTTGCAGATTTTTTTGAAGAATGCGTAAAAGTCGTGAATCGCCCTAAGGCGTTCTGTAATTGGATTACGAATGATTTGTTGAGAGAGGTAAAGGATAGAAAATTAGATATCTATAATTTGAAAATCAAGCCCAAACAATTGGCAGCTTTAGTTGAAATAATAGAAAAAGGTACCATCAGCAGTACCATTGCAAAGGAAGTATTCTCTGAGATGATTTTAACGGGAAAGGATCCGAAAACGGTTGTTGATGAGAAAAAATTAGCGCAGATCAGTGATGAAGGGTTGATTGAAGCGGTAATAACGAGGGTTATATCAAGCAATCCAGACGCGATAGAGGATTACAAAAAGGGCAAAAAAAATGCCCTTACCTTTTTAGTAGGGCAAGTGATGAAGGAAACCAAAGGTAAGGCAAATCCAAAAATAGTGAATGAGATGTTAGTGAAAAAAGTCGGTGCATAAAGAATTAGTTTTGGTATAATTCTGTTTGTATATGATTCCTTTTATAGATAACGACGTATGTGAGAGGAAAATGCAAACGGGACATCCTTTGGTTAAAAAGGCTACTCAGAAATATACATGGGATGACTATCTTACGTGGCCAGAGCATGAGAGATGGGAGATTATTGATGGCGTGGCTTATAACATGACACCAGCCCCATCGGTGAAGCATCAGATTGTTGCAGGTAATTTCTTTAGTCAGCTACGCAAAAGCTTACCAATAAAACATGCAAACCGTTTATAGCCCCCGTTGATGTAATTCTTACCGAATATGATATAGTCCAGCCTGACCTTTTTGTTGTTTGTGATAAGAATAAAATTAGCGATGCGAATATACGGGGGGCTCCTGATCTTGTTATCGAAGTCCTTTCACCTGCCACAGCTTTAAAGGATTTGAGGGAAAAGAAGTGTCTTTATGAAAAATCCGGCATAAAAGAATATATCATTATTGATCCTGTTGAGGAATATGTAAAAAAATTTTTGTTGGATGTGGATGGGGGCTTATAGTAAGGGTGAAGTATTTGGTCCTCAGGAAGTCTTACCTTTCAAAGTGCTCGAAGGGATTGAGATAAACCTTTGGGAGATTTTTGAGATTGAGAAAATAGAAGATTGAATGAGAGAAGATGAAATAAAGTGCTCTTCTCTATATAGGCGCTTATAAAAATGTTTTGACATTTTTAGCAAAAACATGAATAAAAACTAACCCTGTCAGGGTTTAAAACCCTGACAGGGTTGACTCACAAATTTCGTGCTTCGGATTTTGTCTTTTTCGACTCGTTCGGATTAGGGTTATGAAAATACAAGGTTCAAATCTATTTCCAGACCTTTCAAAAGTGGCGAATACAAGACAGCGTCTGCAGGATACAACTTTTCTGTCTTGTAACCATTTTTGGTGAGTGTTAATACCTCTATCGTTTGTTTTGCCGGATCAACGATCCAAAACTCTTTAACACCGTATTTAAAATAAAGCTTGCGTTTGATCTCCCTATCACGATACCCTGTCTTTGGAGAGATAATTTCTACGATTAAATCAGGCGCTCCCTGAATATTGTCTTTTGTGATAATATTTTTTCGCTCTTTTGACACATAGACAATATCTGGCTGCACGACATCCTTATCAGAAAAAACGACATCAAACGGGGCGTAATACACAGAACCAGACTTATTCTTTTTCACGTAACCAAGCAGTGCATATCCGAGTTCCCTTGATATACGTTGATGATATTCGTTTGGTGAAGGCACCATAAAAAACTCCCCCCCGACAAGCTCATATCGCTTATCTTCTGACATATGGAGGTAATCCTGATAGGTAAATCTTACCTTTGCAAGTGTTTTAGCCATGGTTTTGCTGACAAATGATAACGTAAAAGACAATTCACAAATAAACAGTAGTAGGGTAGGCATCGCCCACCCTGCCTTGTTAATCCGGTTTACAAAAAATCGGGGATGCGCCCAACTGATTTTTGTTTGTGAAAGTAACAGAAATAAGAAATAAAGTCAAGAGAGTATTTAGGGTTAAAACTCTATGATTTGCAAATACTTAAATGGTTGCACTAATTCAAATAATAATTTAACTTCTTCTTCAAATTAAAGAAAATAAAAGGTCACCTTGACCGCCAGATACACAACACAGCAGTCGTGGGGTGGTGCGAGTCCAATTGGAAGCGGACGAGCATTTCCGGCTTCGCAAGTGAGGCTATTTCATTTTGGAGGGTAACTTGATCGTCTCGCCGGCTACCATGAACGTGCCTCTCCCGCGATGATGAACCGTCCTCGGGTCTTTGCTTGCGGGGTCGATCCACGCCTTGAGCACCTCAAGGATGAAGAGGTTGTATTTGGCTACCATCTTCCCATCAACGACCTTGCATTCAAGATTCGCATAGCACTCGCCGATGAGCGGTGCCTTGATGCACGAGGCGAGTACTTGTGTGAGCCCAAAGGTCTTGAACTTGTCGACCTTTCGTCCGGAGGTATTCCCGCAGCCTACCACCTTTTTCGTCAACTCCACCGTCGGGATGTTGATCACGCATTCCCTGGTTGCCTTCAGGATGTCGAACGTGTAGTTTCGATTGCTAATCACACAACCCACGATTGGCGGCTCGAAATCTATCATCGTGTGCCACGACATGGTCATGATGTTTGCCCGCCCCTTGCTGGCAGTCGTGACCATTACCACTGGTCCCGGCTCGAGCAGACCATAGACCTTGGACAAGGGAAACGATTTTTTCACTATTTTAGAACCATTATTTTTGGCGGCTTTCATGAGTACCTTTGTCTCTCCTTATGAATGTCGAGGTAAGTTTGATGATGCTGGCGAAGCAATTGACAGGCTCAGAGCAAGTGCCGGCGTCACAAACTGGCCATTTGCCGTTCTCACGTTTCAGGCTCTTCAGGTCAGTCCACTGCAACCGTGCCATGGATCCCGTAACGAATCAGACGGTAACTTTTCGGGGTTTCATGATGTCTTACGTCCTACGGCAAGACTCATTGGCGGATATTAGGCCGTCCACAGGAGCGCTTTGAGTAGCGCGGCCAAAATGGTATTAAAGCCCAGGATACTAACGGCGGCGCGATCCGCCTAATATGCCACCTAGCACGCCGCGTAAGATCTGGCGACCTATCTGACTTCCTACGGTACGCGCGGCCTGTTTGGCCAAAGTTTCCACCATGCCCTGCCGGCGTCTGGTGCCCCAGAGCAACTCGCCAACCAGTCCACCACGTTCGGGTGGTTTCTCTACTTTAGCCTGGCTCGGTACAGAATCGGCTGTCTCCCTCTCCAATGCCCTCCGGTTCAGGATCTCGTAAGCTGACTCACGGTTTACTGGCGAGTCATACTTGCCGCTTATAGGACTGCGCGCCCGCACTATCGAACGTTCTTCGGGCGTCACCGCTCCCATCCGGCAACGCGGCGGACAAATCAAAGTGCGTTCTACCGGCATCGGAACACCTTTTTCCTGCAGTGTGGAAACCAGAGCCTCGCCAACACCGAGTTGGGATATGACTCTGGCGACATCAAGTTTCGGATTTGGAACGAAGGTTTCCGCGGCGGTGTTCACTGCCTTCTGGTCTCGAGGCGTGTAAGCCCGCAGTGCATGCTGAATGCGGTTTCCGAGCTGCCCCAGGATCTCGTTTGGCACATCGTCAGGGAATTGCGAGCAGAAATACACCCCAACGCCCTTAGACCGGATAATTCGCACGACCTGCTCCACCCGTTGGCGCAACATTGGAGGTGCATCGTCAAACAGCAGGTGGGCCTCATCGAAGAAGAAGACCAGCTTTGGCTTGTCAAGGTCGCCCACCTCAGGCAGGTTCTCGAACAGTTCTGAAAGCAGCCAGAGGAGAAAGCTCGAGTACAATCGTGGTTTCAGGATAAGTTGGTCTGCGACCAGGATGTTAATGATACCGCGGCCGCTGAGATCGGTACGCAGCAAATCGTTAAGCTCCAGTGCAGGCTCGCCGAATAATGATTTCCCGCCTTCCCGCTCCAGCGACAACAGAGCGCGTTGTGTGGCGGCTACGGATTGTGTACTTACCAGGCCATATCGCGTCGAGATCTCTTTGCGATTATCTGTGACGAATCCGAGCAGGGCACGCAGGTCTTCGATGTCAAGCAATAGAAGGCCATGGTCGTCCGCCAACTTGAAAACGATTTCAAGCATCCCAACTTGGGTATCGTTAATTTCGAGGATGCGGCCAAGCAGTTCTGGGCCGATTTCACTAATAGTGGTGCGTACCGGATGACCAGCCTTGCCATACAGATCCCAGAACAACACCGGGTTTGCCTCATTGGTATAGCCCTCAACACCGATTTGGGCAATACGCTGCCGGATCTTCTCGTTGGCGGTGCCAGCCATTGCCAGGCCAGCGACATCACCTTTTACGTCAGGCATGAATACCGGCACGCCCAAACGTGAGAAGCCCTCTGCCAGCACCATAAGAGAAATAGTTTTGCCGGTACCGGTTGCTCCTGAGACCAAACCATGACGGTTGCCATACTTCGCGAGTAAGTAAACAGGCTGTTCGCCCTTGCCGATAAGTATCTGTTTCACGCACTCCTCCTCTCTGTCGATGCGAATACTATCACCCAACCTTCATGATTCGGAGCTTGTTGACCACTTTGTTCTTTTAGTGTATGGTTCACGCCCAATGACTGTGCGTAACCGGGTTTAAAGGGGCACGGCCACCTCAACTCGACCTTTAGCAACAATGTGTTCCCGTGTTCCTTCAAAAGAAAAAGTTGCATTGGAAAGGATGAAATAAAGAGCTCTTCTCTATGGTGTTATGAAAATACAAGGTTCAAATCTATCTCTAGCCGTTTTTTCATTCTTTTGACACATAGACAATATCTGGCTGCACGACATCTTCATCAGAAAGAGCAACATCAAACGGGGCATCATAAACAAAACCAGACATATTCTTTTTTACGTAACCAAGCAGTGCATATTCGAGTTCCCTTGATATGCGCTGATGATATTCATTTAATGAAAGCACCATAAAAAACTCCCCCTCGATAAGCTCATATCGCCTATCTTCTGACATATGGAGATAATCCTGATAGGTAAATTTTACCTTTGGAAGCGTTTTCGTCATGGGAGTGTTGTAAGGTTGGTTTAAGTAAAAGGTATCTAAAACAGCTTTATTACAACATATAAAACATGCTTTTTGCTGAAATTAACAGAAATGAGAAATAAAGTCAATGTAAATTGCTTGAAGAAATAAGTGTAAAGCTTTGGGAGATTTTTGAGGTGACGAAAGTATAAAATTACCTTCGTTGTTTAGCTTAACATCAAGACTATTATCAAGATTAAACAGGTTGTCCGAGAATACAAGTTCGCGAAAGTTCGGATATTGATTTATAAGGACTTATGACTTGAAAAATCGCAAAAAAGTGAATTCTCGGACAGCCTGTAAAGACCTGACCCCCAATCTATGGTCTAATTTCTGTATCAGTCATCATGACAGAACCTCCTTTATGAAACCAATTGGATCATTAATTTTAATATAGTCTATTTGATCTGCCCATTGTAAAATCTTATCATCCGTAGTTAGAAAATAATCACACTTTGAGAAAATAGCACAAGATATATGCAATGAATCAATTTTTTGAATACCAATTAGGCGGTTTTTATTTCTTTGCTAATTTCTTAATGTTTAAGATGTGGTAATCATATAGAAGGCTCCTTAACAATCATATGCCAAATGGTATCATAAAAGCATCGTGAAATAAACTGTTAAAACTGATAAACAGGAGGAGCATGTATGAGTTATTATGTAGGAATAGATTTACATTCAGATAATAGTTATATAGGGGTGATAGATAAGAAAGGCATTCGGATATTTGGGAAGAAACTCCCCAATGACCTTGGCGTGATATTAAAGGAATTGAAGCCGTTTAAGAAGGAGATACAAGGAATCGTGGTAGAGTCGACGTACAACATTAAGTATTTTATCCGTAGTTGAGCGGAATGAAAAAAGCGTATTGATTATACCTGAACCTGTGAAAAGAGAAAGAGGTTTATACCTTCCTCTTCGCAAGCTCAATTACGGATAAAATACCGTTGAACGAAGCCGCTGCCCCCATACTATGGGGATTCAATCATACGGCTTCTATGTAAAATACATTTTTTGTTACATGTGTAGTAGATATTTGTCAATAATGCTTTCGGAAACATCATGTTTTTCAGGAAAATATATTGAAAACTTTGGTATTCTTTAAAGACATTTGCTCAAAAAGGGCGTACCTCTCTCCTTTGTACAGTAAAAATACACTTCCCTCTGGGATAAATCAAGACTGAATTACCCCTTCCCAGGAGGTGCATGAATGAGGGGAAGTAATGTTTCTCTCCTCACCATCGTGCCTTTTCCACAACAAGGGCATATCTGTGGATCAATCCCAGTCAACCTGGTAAATAATTCTTCCCATCTCAAAGAATAAACTATCGAACGCCTACTCTTTGGAATACTACCGCGAAGCGGTTTCGTTCAACGAACGACGGGCGCTTCAGCCGCCGGAGTGGGCAGATGGCGACTCAACGCACAGGACGACTAATAGCGAGTAACCATTGTTCGCAGCGCGCGTAGGCGGTCGGCTGGAAACACGTGTTAGACCGCCATTTGCCTCGAAAGCGACGCCCACCAAAGTAGATAACGTCTCAGCGCTCCACCGCGTCCAAAATGTCACGCGAAATAAAACCGCCTTCACCGGAAAGCCACGTACGTGACGTGGTCGGCTTGAGTGTGTTCTCTGTCGTGCGTCTTGGTCGTACACCTTTTGGCGGCGGGTCTCTTCACCTTGTGGTCAATTCTTTGCCTACCGCATCTTCGTTGGGCACGCCGATTGAGTGATGGAGATGCACAATTTTCCATTCTCCATCTTCCTTATGAAAGATGGCAGTCCCACGAAATGTCAGTTCTTGACCATTCGGCAGGCGGAATGTCGGGCGATCCGCAACCCAACCCACTGTGCCTTCAATGAAAGCATTCATTTCACCTGCTTTGATTTGTATTCCGCCCATCTCCCGCAATTGTGCTTTGAACATTCGGGCAATCGTGTCATACCCTTCCCACCACTCGTTCGGGTCACTGCCGATTGCAAGGACACCAGTTTGAAGGGAGAATATGCGTTCAACGGCCCTCACATCTCCCGATGTCATGCTCTGGTAGTAACGAAGCATGACATTTTTCAGTTCATCTGACGGATTCATGTCGGATTCTCCTTTCCTGGAATTGTAAAGCGATTGTTGGTTTACAAACGGCATGGCAGAGAACACATACTTCACGCAAGCGGCATAACGGCTCGCGTTAGTGGCAGGTGGGAGGGACGAGACTCGCCGTCGAAACGGGACAAAGCTCAAAGCTGCGAGAACGCTCAAATAACGCAGCACGTACCCACCTGTCCACTGCACGCATTGTTAGGCTGCCTGCACTAATCATTTCGTACATTTAGCCGAAACGGAATACTACCATCGTTTTTCTCTTCTAGAGGCTGGCAAAGAATTGCTTGTAGTTCAGGACTTATCGCTAGATCAAATTTACCCTCACCCAGGTGGGATAAGCGAACATACTTGCTCTGAGTTTCTAGGTTGTGTCGGATTACGATCGTAATCACCTTACCTTGCAGACTAAAGAATACCCAGTAACGAAAACTATCTGAATCAAGCTGTTCTCGAACCTTACTGCGCCAATCTTGGCTCAAGAGCGTAGACTGATCCACGGATACAGAGTGAGAAAAGACTCGAGTATCATTGGTTAGGGACGAATTCACAATTACCGCATTCTCACGGCTAATGGCTGAAATGTAGGAAACTGAGCTAATATTAGGGCCATAGAGTAAATAGTTGGTGTCTTCTTGCCAACTGACCTTTCCTTGAGCGGTAGATAGTCCGAATATCAACCCACCTACATTCATTTGGATCAAATCATCGTGAACGCCATAAGATTGGACAATTGCCGCAATTATTGCTAGAACTCGATCAACCGCAAGACTGCCGGATGCCAAAACTTTTAGCACACTGGGGGTTAACGCGGCATGATACGACGTGAGACTTCCTATCTCGTAGTAATCAGCATCGGATTTATCGAGTCCTTTTGCTGTATCCCACTTAATCAATTCACTTTTTCCATCTGGGGTTGACGATGCAATAAGAAGAGCTACTCCTCGCTTAGGATCGAATGGCCCCATGCCGTCAGCGAAACGTGTTAGCTCTCTGGCTGACTCCGCGTATGCAACATTATCTTTTAGTAAGCCAATTATTTCCGACGCCACGGCAACATTTCCTGCAAAGCCAATAGCTGTTCCTTCACTGATTGGTACTAGCTTCAACAAGGACTCTTGCACATACCCATCTTTAGTATCGGAATGGAGTTGTCCGAAGCTAGAATAGTCTAGGCTTGGTTTATCAGGCTTTGTTATCGCAGTATCCGCAATCAAGAAGACAGATCCACGATATTTCCATCCTGCACAATAAGTCATACATCCTTCTTTCTGGCAGCCTAACGCCTAAGCTCTGCCGCGGCGGCGCGTCAGCGCCAACGACGGCAGAAGCGCCTTGTTAGCTGCCATTCTGGTCCGGCTCCTCAATTTCCGGGACTTGAAAGATCATCGGGGTGCCACTGCTGAATGCTTTTCCGACCGCGATCGCATGTCGGGACTTGAGGCGCGTTAGCGTCGCAAGATAATCCGAACTCATATGATTGGCTAGAAAATCCGCGCTTGTCTTGTCGAACTGTTGAAAGGCGACCACCGAATTACATTGGGTCAATACAGTTTTTGATACATTGGCTGTACGTTGTGCGATAACCATGAATCCAACGCCATACTTTCGGCCCTGCAGGGCGATTTGGCTGATGCTGTTGACGACAGTACTTGACCGCTTATCTTCGACGCCCAGGAAATTCCATTCAGGAACCACTGTGTGCGCTTCCTCAAGCACCACGCAGATTCTTCTTCCATGAAACGCTTTCTCTTTGGCTAGTTGAAATAATGTCTTGAAAAACCACTTCGTGTATTCAAGGATACCTACCGAGTTCGTTACGTCAGGCAGCTCGAATAAAACTGCCTTTCGGTCATCAGCGACAAAAGCCTCTATCGCCTGACGGAACCCTCTGTTTAGAGCTTGTTCGCATTTTGCGATTAACGTCTTATCTCTCTTGTTCGGAAACTCGTCTAACTGAACGCCTATTTGGTCGATTGCCTGAAAGAGTTCTGCGTCGGTCTTGCCATCGATTAGCGTACCTCCGATGATGTCGGCCAACTTCTGGCTGTACTCGTTGGTGAAATCGACACATATTACTTTTGTTCCGTGATCCGCAATTTGACGCACTAGGTTCCGCGCAAAAACCGATTTGCCCGACCCCGTTACACCCAAAATTGCAAGGTGGTGTGTTACCGCAGATTCAAGGTCAATGAAAACCGGAAACTGGGTTCCCGGTATATCGCCAATTTTGTATTCGTTTGGTTGTGGTTGCGGTACCTCAACTGGACTTGCCTTGACGACCGGAGAGTTCATGACGAGGACCCACCCGAATCTATCAAAACGCCTAGTAGTGGGATTCCACGTTCCCAACTGGACTGCTTCCCCAACTATCATCCCTGCTTCATCCCGGGACTCAAGTCGCTCCGTCTCTGTTATCCCTTCCACAACTTGATACAGTACACGGAGGTTGCGAGTCTCCACCTCGACCAACTCACCTTCTTCGACGGGCACTTGGAACGCATACTCAAACTTTATTTTTTGTATGTCGGACCCTTCACGTACGGTGCCGACCAATGTTTGAAGTAACTGAATGTCGTTGCTGGGAGTGAGCTTGTAAACGGCGGCATCTTTGATGGATTCTGGTTGTGCCGTTTTCTCTCTAAGTTCAGCGAATGAGTCGCTGGTAAGAATCCTTAACCATCGTTGTTGATTTAACTGATACGTATCCAGAACTAAGCCGGTTATCCACGCACCTTCCTTTACCGCTTTGGAAGAAAACCCCACTACGTCGAAACGTTGAATTGAAGGTGAGTCAGGAAAGGTGCGTGCCAAGAACGCACTATCCGATTGCACGCTGAAAATCTCCGCAACCATCTCTTCCGTTATTGGTTTGGGGAAACGAAATATACGCAACACCTTAGCAGGGTCTACGGCAAGGAGGATTGCTGCATAAATCAACAAAACAACGAACAGTGAAGACTGGCTATCAACGTAGAACAGGGTTGTGACAATAAAAACCGAGAACCATATAACCCGGCTGTTCGCAAACGTGATTGATGCCGTGTATAGAACATTGGAAATTCTGTTTGCAGTTGAAGATGCGGAACGGTTCTGATTTAACAAAAGAAGCGACAACAGGGAAAAAACCAAAAATACCGCACTGTATATCCAGAGCGCCCAGTACCACCCGCCCGTTTCGGCAAGGAGCGGATGAATAGGCGATAAGAGAAGCAAGACAGAGAGAGTCGAAGCAACCACATCAGTTGGACGAGTGAAATAGTGTTCCGCAAGCAGGCTGACAAACGAAAGAGTCACCAAGGCAGAGAGCACTATGATTGCCCGGTCTCCCATTGCGGAGATTGGATTTCTGTAAACCCAATATACGATCCCGAGGACCAGCATGGTGCCAAGGAAGATTGTTATGCGTTGTCCCTTTGTCATTGCGATGGTGGCACCCGTTTTATGGCAGTCAACGAATAGAAATTAGCGGCGGCACGAAGTGCCGTCCGCTACATTGATTGGTTGGCCCGATCATTCTTCACCAAAGTAATCAGAGTCAATTCGTTTAACCTCATATTTCGCTGCAGTCGTGGTTCCAAGGTTAAAGTCGATCATATAGTTTGCAAGTGCCCTGCCATCGATCAAAATAACTTTGGGATCGATGCTTTCAACGTATTCAAATGCATCATTGGAGAATCGGCCAGTGGTGATGAAAACACCTTTTTTGGCACGCTTGCCGTGCAGGGCGCCCACAAACCTTTGGATTTCGGGTCGGCCAACGGTACCATCCCACCTTTTGGCCTGAAGGTATATGGTATCCAGACCCAAGCGGTCTTCTTTAATAATTCCATCAATACCCTCGTCGCCGGTCTGACCTATCGCCTTACCCGCATCGGCTCTTGAGCCGCCATAACCCATAGCGATCATTAGGTCAATAACCAGGGTTTCGAAGAATTTTGGGGTATTTGTTTTTATTCGTGTGAGTATTTCAGCAGCCAGCTCATTACGGATTCCTTGGTGAGCTTTCTGTAAAATTTCCTCAGGTGTTTCGGAGGGCGTTGGTAGTTTATTTTCTTGGGGTGAGGATTCGCCGGAATTATTAACAGAGTGAAACTCCACAAATTCTGGGAATTGATCAAGGATACCAATATCGATGCGCGGGTGTTTTTGTGCTAAAAGTTGCCTCCCTCGATCAGTAATCCTGAAATGGGCGCGCCGGGTAGGCTCAAGGATCTTTGCCTGAATAAAATAACTTTTTGCCCAAGCAACACGGTTGTCAAATTTTGCTTGAGTGCCACTTGGTAATAATTCCGCAAGATCTTCTTCTTTTAAGCCCATTGTTTCGGCAATTTTTTCGCGCGCCTCTCTAACAGAATGCTCGTTGCCATCGGCAGAAAGTTCAAGAAGTGGTTTAAAGAATGATTGGAAATCGGGCACTGCCATATTTCACCTCACTTGATCGGGCCAACGCGCTCTTGAGCCGCGCCCGCTTTAGGGCGTCGGCTCCAAGAGCTTGTTATGCGCGACGCTCAATTTCACCAACATAATAAAAATACCTAAACAACTTACTTTTAAAAAGTTTACCCTGATGGTCTCTAAAACCAACCTCTAATGGGACAACTGTTTTTCCATATTCTTGCGTGTTCGAATACCTATCTAGCGCCTTGAGACTAAGCAAACCTTCAAATGCACTTCGAAATATCGCAACCTCGACAGAACCTCCCACTTGCAGTGGCGAGGGAACTTCTTCAATACCCACCCAATCTGTATCGTGAATCTTTATTGCCTTTCCGAGACCTTTGATGAAAAAGCTCTCAGGATTAACTATGACAGGGATTCCACCGATATTAGTCAGCCTAATTTTTATCAATTCTTCATCATTATCGATCAGCTCATTGTCCGCAGCTTGACGGAATTTCGAGTAGTCACCTTTATATACTTCCACTACAACATTTTTTCTTCGTTCAATTCTTGTCAGGACGAAAGTTGCAACGCTTATGAAAAAGCCTAGGACACCAGCAATACTAGCCAGAGTCTCAATGTCCATTGTTTATATTCGGTCTCTTGTTACGCATAACTATTAAGTATACAGAATAAATTCTGCATATCACAATATTTCTTGACTTTTACAGAAATCTATATAAAATTTTTATAATTTTAATAACTTACTTTGTTTTAGTCAATTGAAAACGATGAGTGATAAACCGAAAAAGCTTTTAGAACAGGTCCGGGATCTTATTCGATTAAAACACTATTCCATCAGGACAGAACAAACGTATCTTTCCTGGATGAAAAGATACATCCTTTTCCATAATAAAAGACATCCCAATGACATGGGAAGCGCTGAGATTGAAAAATTTCTTTCTCACCTTGCTGTGAATTTAAAGGTGTCGGCATCGACTCAAAACCAGGCGTTCAACGCCTTGTTATTTCTCTACCGGGAGGTTCTGAAGAAAGATTTAGACGAATCAATTCATGCAATCAGGGCAAAGAGACCCAGACGTTTACCAACGGTTATGACGAAAGAAGAGACAATGAAAGTCATTGGCGCTCTTTCGGGTGATTTTCAACTGATGGTGAAGCTTATCTATGGGAGTGGATTAAGGTTGATGGAGTGTTTGAGGCTGCGGGTGAAGGACATTGATTTTGATAATAATCACATAGTGATTCGCGATGCAAAAGGTATGAAGGACAGGGTTACTGTACTTCCCGAAAATTTGAAACCTTTGCTGAGAGAACATCTGCGGCGAGTAAAAATGCAGCATGATCACTATCTGGCCAAAGGATTTGGGCATGTCTATCTGCCGTGTGCACTGGCAAGGAAATACCCAAATGCTGACAAGGAGTGGGGATGGCAATATGCGTTTCCTGCAAAGGGCGTGTCGAAAGACCCGAGAACCGGTGAAATGAGACGGCATCATCTGCATGAAAACAGTCTTCAGAAGGCTGTAAAGAATGCAGTACATCTGGCTGGGATTACGAAGCAGGTGAGTGTGCACACATTTCGCCATTCATTTGCAACTCACTTGCTTGAAGCAGGACATGATATCCGAACGGTACAAGAACTGCTCGGTCACAAAGATGTTAGCACTACCATGATTTACACCCACGTGTTAAATAGACCAGGGATTAGTGTCAAGAGCCCATTAGACACAATACCGGTATCTCATGCTTGAATTTTCATGATAGATTAGCGCAATATGAAATACAAAGAAGATATTCGGAATCAGATTCTATCTAAGGTAAAAAAGGTCGTTGTCAAGATCGGGACGGGTGTGCTCACTACCGATGATGGATACGTGGATAAGGTGCAGATACAGATACTTGCAGCACAGGTTGTGGAATTAAAGAAGATGGGATACCATGTTGTCGTCGTGAGTTCAGGCGCTATTGGTTCCGGAATGGGGGAGCTTGGTATGGAGAAAAGGCCAAGTACCTTACCGGAGTTGCAGGCGGTTGCTGCAATCGGTCAAAGTAAATTGATCAGCACCTATGATGATTGTTTTAAATTACACGGCTATCATGCGGCCCAGTTACTCCTTACCCGTGAGGACTTTGAGGATCGGCAAAGATACCTGAATACCTGCAATACGATCCATACGCTCTTTCATCTCAATGCCATTCCTGTAGTGAATGAAAACGATACGATTTCTGTGGATGAAATCAAGTTCGGTGACAATGACGCGCTTTCTGCACTGGTAACGAACCTCCTGAATGCAGAGTTGCTGATTATCCTTTCTTCCGTTGATGGTTTGTATGATAAGTATCCAACAGGAAAGGGTAAGGCCGCGGTTATCCCTATGGTAGAAAATGTCTCTGATGAGATAAGGCAATTGGCATTTGATTTAAAGACCAAACGAGGGGTGGGGGGGATGCAGACCAAGCTGGAGGCGGCAGCTGTGGTGACAAACGCCGGAGAGTCTGTTATTATTGCCAATGGAAGAACAGATGGTGTGTTGAAAAAGATCGTACAGGGTGAGCATATTGGCACCCTCTTTCTCCCAAAGGAAGAGAGGATGTCCAGTCGCAAACGATGGATAGGGTACACCATAAAACCCAAAGGGAAGGTTTATGTGGACGACGGGGCAATGCATGCCTTGAGAGATAAGGGAAAGAGTCTGCTTGCCTCAGGCATTGTAACAGTGGAAGGTACGTTTAGTAAGGGGGATATTATATCGATTTGTGGAAAGGGGAACGGCGCAGTTGTTGCACGTGGCCTGACAAACTATTCTTCCGAAGAGATAGAAAGGATTAAGGGGTGCAGTACTTCTCATATTGCTAAAGTGCTTGGTTATAAGTTATATGATGAGGTTATTCACCGGGACAATATGGTAATTTTGTAAAATATTAAAACCACACTGATTTTCACTGAGTTTCAAAGAATTGCACTGAATATCGAAAATCCGCATACCGCAACTAAATTATAGCATAATCGTTATGCAATTATGGTTAACCCCGCAGAGGTGGCATGGTATCATTATTATCACGATATTTCACCCCTACGGGGTTGAATATTGTGGTGTGTTTTTCTCTCTATAATCATGTCATCCCTTCGGGATTTGCCCGTCTGCCCAGTTTTCTCTATTGGCTCTTAACTATTCTGAGAAAATATTCTCTGTCAGTTTCGCTGAATAGTCACTTTAGTTCGGCATCTATGGTATGAATAAACTCTTTTAATTTGTTTGCTTCGATAGGGTCTTTTACTAATTGTAGCGATTCATGTAAATGGTAGAGTGATTTTTTCATGTCCTTTTCGTATTTAAAATAGAGAATGCCCAAATCTTTATGAGCGGAATAATCAGTTGGATTGTATTTTGTGGCAAGGGTTAATTCATGTATCGCCTCCCCATAAAGACCCTTTCCAGCATAGGCGATACCAAGATTGTAATGTGCATCTCTGTGGCCTGGGTTTAATTGGGTTGCTTTTTGAAATTCAACAAGCGCCTTGTCTGGTATCCCCTTTTTTAAATACACTGCTCCCAGGTTGTTGTGGGCATCTGCATAAGTATCATCAATTTTTAAAGCTTCCTGATATTCGGCGAGTGCTTTTTCAGAATCCCCAATCCGTTCGTAGGTATTCCCAAGATTATTATGGGAAAGTGGGAAATAAGGATTGTTCGTAAGCGCTTGTTTGTATGCCTCAATGGCCATGTCATACAATCCTTGTTTATCGTAAATGGTTCCGAGATTATTGAAGGCGAGTGTATTGTCATTATGTTTCGATAGGGAGGCCTTATATTCTTCGATGGCCTTGTCAATCAGTCCTATTTTTTCGTACGTAGCGCCAAGGTTATAATGGATAAAGGGATAGCTGTATTGAAAGGTAAGTGATTTTTTATACATCTGAATGGCATCTTCGTAACGATTATTTTTAAAGTACGCATTGCCTAGATTACCGCATGCACGCGCACTATTGGGTTCACGTTGGTAAGTGTAATGCCATAAAGTGGCATCATCTCGCCACACGCCATTCCTGTATACTATACCAATCTGCATGAATAAAAGAATTCCCCCGAAAATAATAGCCATGTATTTTCTCTGTGATAGATAGTTTGCTAAGATACACCCGATAGTACTGCAAAAACCTACGATGGGTAGATACAAATATCTTTCTGCCATAATATTCCCGATCGGAATGATACCAAGTACGGGTAACAGGGTGATAAAAAACCACAGATTAAAGAATATCAGGAGTTTATCCCTCCTGGAAAGCTGCACAATAAGAATACATGCAGAGACAATGATTAAGGCGGAGAGGATGAATGAGAGACCGTATCCTTTCGTGTAAGGTACGATATAGTCTGCATTCAGATTGAGAGGTATAAACAATAGTTTTATGTATGATGCAACGACCTTCGTCATGGTAATAGCGTTACTTGGGGAAACGCTGATAGTTTTGAAAGTATTTTTAAATACAGCAAATCTGATAAAAAGATAAAAGCTGGTAACTACAATATATCCGGCATAAAATGCTATCCACCTTGTCGTCCATAGTAATTGGGGCGAGATAGTGGATGTTTTAAACTTAATTTGGCGGGTATGTAAAAGATCGTATAAAATGAAGAGGATGGGCAGTGTAATGGCCATCTCCTTTGAGAAGAGGGCCAGGCAATAAGAGGCACACGAGAGAAAGTAGTAAAGGATAAATCGTGTATTGGTTTGTTGTAAAGAATTTCTCTCTCCTTGAAAAGGGATACTAATTTTCATGAAGAAAATAAATGCCAGAAGGAAGAAGATGGAAGCAAGAATGTCTTCCCTGTAGCAAACTGCATTCACTGTTTCTGTAAGAAGGGGGTGGGATAAAAATAGTAAGGTGGCGAGTATGGAAATGATATGCTTTTTGCTGATGCTTTTTATAAGATAATAAAATAAAAATACGTTGATGGTATGCAGTATGATATTTGTGAGGTGATAACCAAGTGGATTGAGCTGCCAAATTGCATAATCGATGAAATATGATAGTGTTACAATCGGACGATAACTTAACTCCCCTGAAAGGAGTAAATACTCTTTTTGAAACAGTTTTGGTAAATTTCCTAAAGATTTTATAAAATGATTTTCAGTAATGATATAGACATCATCATAAACAAAGGTATTGGACAAGGAGTTTATGTATAAGAGTACTGAAATAAAAATAAGAAGGGGCAGGATTTTTTTTAAATACATCTGTTTCATGGTTGTGTCTGTTTGTGGTGAATAGAGAAAGAATTTAACCACAAAGACTCAAAGAACACAAAGGAAAAACAACCAATTGACATTCTGGCCGTAAAAATTCGTAAATACTGAAAAGAGTCGGTAATAAAATACCAATAAGAAGCCAAATACTTTTATATAAACACAATGCTATATCTAATGTAAATGCACATCCTGGAACTAAAGGAACTTCTTGAATTTAAATTTAAGTTTATCCCAGCGTTGTCCGGTTAGAAATTTGCATGTCCTGTTTTATTGCACTCGAGATGTCATTCCCGCATGTTTTTAGCGGGAATCCAGGAGGTTTAGGGTTCACTGGATACCCGATAAAAACGTTCGGGTATGACAAAACCGTACATGCAAATTTCTAACCGGACAACGCTGAGTTTATCCCCCTCCAGCATAAAGCTTTAGTCCTGTGAGTTTAAATGAAGAAGATATATTCAAATCTCCGCATTCCTTATTTAATACGGCTTCACCTTCATGATATCGGTTAACTACCACTTCATCCTTTGAATAAAGGTCATATCCCTATGATGAAGTTAAGAACGGGAAAGTATTTTTTGACTTTCTCTATCGATTGATATATCGTAATACGATAATATCGATGAAGGTCAAGTATGAAATCTGTAACAATTTCACCCAAATTCCAAATCGTTATACCACGTGAAGTCAGAGAAAAGCTTCAACTTTCTCCGGGTCAAAAGATACAGGTTATCGTCTTCGGCAACCGCATTGAATTAATACCCGAACAAAAGATAAAAAAAATGCGCGGTTTTCTTAAAGGAATTAATGCTCATTTTGAACGTGACGAAGATAGATATGAATCTGGTTGATACTTCTGGCTGGCTTGAATATTTTACCGACGACCCCAACGCGGATACTTTTTCAATTCCACTCAACGATATAGCCAATTTGCTTGTTCCTACTGTTTGCATCTATGAAGTTTTTAATCTCGTCTTGCGTGAACGAGGAGAAGAAGACGCGCTACAGGCTGTTGCCTTAATGAAACAGGGTATAGTTGTGGAGCTAACCTCTGAAATAGCTATAATGGCTGCAAAAATCAGCACTGATCTTAAAATTCCAATGGCCGATAGTATAATTCTTGCTACTGCTCGTGTTTACGAAGCTGTTATCTGGACTGAGGATGTTGATTTTAAAGGAATTGATGAGGTTAAATATTTTCCGAAGAAACAAAAAACTAAGGGTCACCCATAAGAAGGCTTTTGTCAGGTCTCCACTTGACATGCTACTAAAATATTAACAACATATAAATTTGATATATGGAGAAGCGATGAGTGAATCACAATATGAAATGATTATTTATTGGGATAGAACAGACAATATTTATGTTATTGACGTACCGGAACTTCCTGGGTGCATGGCGCATGGTAAGTCAAAAAAAGAGGCACTTGAAAATGCAGAAAAAGCAGTAGAGCTTTGGTTAAAAACGGCAAAAGAAGATGGTATTCAAATACCAGTGCCCAAGGGCCGTTTAATGTATGCATAACATATTGGCCGTTGGGTAAAGCATATCCTGAGCTTTTCGAAGGGACGAAGCGCACTCCTCCCCCTATCCCCTCATGGAGGGGACGGAGGGGGAGGTTATGCCAATGGGTTCACTTTGTTTAACCCATATTGCTTAACTACGCAGGCAGAAAACTAGATAAAAGGAACTCAAAAGAAAATCTTCAAAGTTATATAAGATGTTCCTGTAATTTTAAGGTAAAATAGATAAATTCTAGAAAGAGATTGAAGTTCGGAAGTCATCAATACAGAGTTACGGAGAACGTCAATGTCATGCTACTGGGTAATTGCCCCAGTCGAGTCGAATCCGCCGGAGCTATTCGATAAGGTGTGGCAATTCGATCTTGCCAACAATCTCATCTCCATTGGATGGAAGATGCTTGGTGATGTGTCTAAGATGCGCAAAGAGGAACTTTCCGAGGCCGTCACATCAACCTATCCCGATAAACCTCCAGCAACAAAGAGTCTCTATGCGAATATGATTTGGGCATTCTATCATGAGATATGTCCAGGCGACCTCATTATAGCTCGAAGAGGACGCAAAACCCTCACCGCTATCGGCAAAGTTACCCGATCTGCATTTTACGCTCCGGGGAAGAATCCTATTCATGAGCATCCCAATTTCTTAGAGGTTGCATGGCAAGAACAGCCACGCAACAAGGTTTTTTCAAGCATCGTTTTCCCGATGCACACTCTTGCTGAACTTTCGGAGGAACAATTCCATAACCTACTCGATGGATCGGGACTACAACCCATTTCTTCGGAAATTACTGAGACTATCGAAGACCAAAATGCATTTGTCCTTGAGAAGTATTTAGAGGACTTCATCGTCAGCAATTTCCAAACGATTTTCAAAGGAGATTTGAAGATATACGAGGATACAGAGGGGAACGACGGTCAGCAGTATGTTACCGACATCGGCCCGATAGATATTCTGGCGTTTGAACCGAAATCAAAATCGTTCGTTGTAATTGAGCTAAAGAAGGGTCGTTCATCCGATTCAGTGATTGGTCAAATTCTTCGTTACATGGGATGGGTCAAACAGAATCTCTGCACGGCTGGACAAACCGTGAAAGGTCTTGTCATCTGCCGTGATCCCGATCCTAAGCTATCTTACGCACTGGAAATGACTAACAATATAGACGTTCGGTACTATAGTGTGTCGTTCAAACTTAGGGAGACTCCATAACAACATACAACGAATGGAGTTTTGTGACGCGGTTGATGCCGAGAGTGAGGTAATGAGAGTGAGGGGGAACCCGCGACGTAAGGCCTTGATTAATGAATATACTTTACAATGCAAACCAAAAAATGCTCCTTGGGTCACTTTTAGAAGGCTTTGTCAAGCGAAAATAATCCTCTCAAATAAAATCACAGATACATTGAATGGTTAGTTGTGATATACGAGGGGATATTTGTCAGGTTCTACCACTGATTCTATTTCAAGATCTATATCCAGTTTTTCCCGTCTCAGGTGATTATCATGGAAAAGCTCTACTTCCATTATTTCACCTATCTTCGCTTCTTTAAACCACGGGAAATCTTCGAATGGTAAAAAATACTCAGTATCTTTGACATACAGCCATATCCCGTGATTAGATATATTGGTTACCTCAGCGTAAGAAGTGTTTTCTCCAGCTTTCTTTGATTTCGTGAATTCGTTCCTTTGTTATGGTAAGTAATTCGCTGATTTCGCTCTTCTCGTGAAAAAAATAAAAATCTATATTGATTGTAACGAAACACTGTTGGGCTCATTTATACCCCTCTTTACCATGCAACTTGCTACATAAACATATTATAAATGCAATAAATTCCTTATCAAGGTATTTCTAATTCTGTCGATGGATAGCCGTAGTTCTAGCATCAATGGTCAGATCCGGTCGAAAAGAGAAAGGCAAAGAACTGTCAGCCTTTTTCATTGGATAATGAATTACTGTCAACTTTTATTGGACAGGGATTAGATGTACAAATGCCTCATCGATGGAGAGACTGACTGGCATTCCATGAGTGAGCTTGAGTTCCTTGGCCACGATCCGGCTTATACGTGTTTTAAGGACTTCATGCGGTGTAACTAACACCTTAACCGCGAGATCCCTTCCGATGGGGTGAATGGATTCTATGGTCCCGGCAAAAACGTTTTTCCTCGGGTGTATACGATGTGTGCGAAGATGAATGGCACCGGGGCGGATGCATACCGTCACCAGGTCTCCCTCAGACAATTCTAAGGAAGTATACGTTTTTAAAACAATATTATTTGTCTGAATTGTTACCGTATTTCCCAATTTGTGAACGATCTTCCCGCTCAGGATATTTTCAGTGTTCAGAAAGCGTGCAACAAACAGGGTTTTCGGTCTATAGAAAACTTCGTCCGGACCTCCACACTGCTCTATCTTACCGTTGTTCAGGATACCAAGCCGGTCTGCCAACTCCAATGTTTCCTGCTGATCATGCGTAATATAAACCATAGTGATGTGGAACTTCTTTTGAAGCTCTTTAATCTCCGCCTTGATCTTTTGTCGCGTTTCTATATCCAGGGCACTTACAGGCTCATCCAGTAATAAAAGCGATGGTTCAATAATCAACGCCCTTGCCAATGCCACCCTCTGCATTTGTCCGCCACTCAATTGAACTGGGAAACGGTATTCAAGCCCCTGCAAGCCAAAATCGTTGATAATCTGCCCTACTCGTGTCTGTATAATAGGTTTCGAGACCTTGCGCAATCGTAACCCAAAGGCAATATTTTCAAAGACCGTGTAATTGGGGAAAAGGGCGTAGTTTTGCGGTACATACCCGATATTCCGCTCCCCGGGGCTAAGATTGGTGACATCTCTCCCATTGATGATTACACGGCCACTGTCAAATTTCTGAAGACCCAGGATACCAAGGAGTAATGTCGTCTTTCCACTGCCGCTGCTTCCCAGAATGACAAATAATTCATCGGGCGAAATCTCTAACGATAAGTCTTTTAAGACAGTTTGTGAGCCAAAAGATTTTGATGTGCCGATCAATTCTAATTTATGCACGGATTTTGTGGGTAGATTCCTTAAATAATAATTTAATAATCGTTAGCAAGATAAAGGTCAGAAACTCAAGGATAATGGCAAGGGCGATGGCCTTATCCATTTCCCCTTTCTGGGTGGCAAAATAGATCAATACCGACATGGTGCCGGTAGAAGATGTCAAACCACCCGCAAGGATTAACGTAGCCCCGATCTCTCCCAAACTCTTTGAAAGGGCCATGATGAGTCCTTTCAGAACTCCCCAAACAGAGAGAGGGAACGTGAGCTTATAAAATACCTGAAATGGACTCGCACCTAATGTACATGCCACGTTCTCAATGTTTTTGTCTACATGATCAAACGCCTCACGGACAAAGCTGACCATAAAGGGGATACTCACAAAGAGTTTGGCCAGGACTACAGCCGCAAAGGTATAAGGGATAGAAATGTCAAACCGTCCAAGAAGTTTACCCAGGATGCCCGTTTTGGACAACAAAAGCAGGAGGATCAGGCCATCTACGCCCGGTGGGAATGACAGTGGCAAATCAACCACCACAGTCTCCAGGACACGTTTTCCCGGGAAGTTTTTCCGTGAAAGCACATATGCCGCGGGTACACTGAAAATAAAAACTATCAGAGATGCAATAAAAGAGGAACCGAATGTCACGGCGATGGAGACAAGTATCACGTGGCTACTAATTTGTTGGAGGAAAGCAGAGGGGGTTGTCGTAAAAAACAGTGACCCGATGATTAAAAACATGAAAGCAATAAGGATGAAGGAAAAGAAGTAATTGACGCCCTCAAATCCCCGATTCACCATTTTTTGATCAAATTTACCCATGGAGGTACTTCGAATTATTTAAGGATAATGGTTGAACTTGTTCCTGCTTCCCTGGTTATCCGTTTTTTTTTTAAATTGCTACAAGAACAAACTTTTACAGTATAATAGTTTATACCAAATTTACATGAACAAAATAAAGAAATGAAGAAAATGGACAACTTTTTATGGGCGCTTAAATTTCTGACCATTATACCTATTGATAAAGAAGGTAGGATAAAACCACATAGCCATGGCAATGTGGTATATTGGTTTCCCGTTGTAGGTTTATGCATAGGTGTTTTTCTGTCTGTCACATACTTGCCACTCTATCTTTTCTTTCCTCCCCTTGTTGCTGATGCATTAATTATCCTGGTTTCTATTGCCATAACCGGTGCATTGCATTTCGATGGACTTGCAGATACCTGTGATGGCATCTGGGGTGGTTGGAATAAGGAAAAACGTCTGGAAATCATGAAGGATAGCCGTATTGGTGGCTTTGGAGCCATTGGTCTGATTTCCCTCCTCGGGCTCAAATATGTTAGTTTGCTAAGCATCGGAGACATCTTGGTGGCAAATACTTTATTCTTTAATATCAGTGTAAAATGCGTCTCCTGTTTTATCTCACCGGCCTTGGTGAATAAATGTGTTGCGTTGATGGTAATGCCGGTTGTGGGACGATGGGCGCAGGTCTGTGCTGCAGGATTGTCTTCGTATGCCAGAAGTGGATCGGGTACAGGAAGTTTTATTACTAGTGGTACTACATGGAAACAGGTAATTTTTGTGTCGCTTTTTCCAGTATTCCTGTTTTGGTTTTTTTACAACCTAAGTGGGTTTGTGATATTTGCAATAATAATTATTTTCACTCTTAGTTGGATTTGGTATATTAAAAAGAAAATTGGCGGTATGACTGGAGATACTCTGGGTGCCATCAATGAGATCGCAGAACTGGTGTTTTTGTTAAGTCTTTTCGTATGCAACGGATGGAATAGGTAACTATTGGATGACAAGGATATTCGAGATACGAGATTGAGTGAACAAAGTTGGCAGTAAGCAGTTGGCGACTGCCTACTGCCTACCGCCAACTTAAAATGCTAGAGAGTACTTAGAAATGGTTGTGTTTTATGACTGGTCCTTAGTGACAAAATGATTACATTTTATTAAAATGGCTAAAATAACCTTTGTCCTTGGTGGTGCACGAAGCGGCAAATCTGCCTTTGCAGAAGAACTTGCCAAAAAGTATAATGATGTGGTTTATATAGCTACAGCTGAGGTTAAGGACGATGAGATGCGGGAACGGATTCGGGCTCATCGTGCCAGACGTCCCTTTAACTGGAAGACCATTGAGTCTCCGTATCATGTGGACAGGGTTGTGGCGGATTTAAATGGCAAGGCGGGTCTTATTTTTATTGATTGTATTACCCTCTATATTACGAATCTGCTTTTGTATGAAGAATCTCTTCCTTTGCAAACGAAGGGACATGGGGCGGTATCTTCTGGTGAAATGACAAAAATGATGAATCTTTTGGCCGCGCCTGAGGAAAATTCAAAACAGAAGCAGGTGCAAATCCTTGCTGAGATCAGTAAACTCAGCCGTGTGTGTCGTGAATCGAGGTCAGATGTTATTATCATATCGAATGAAGTTGGACTGGGTATTGTGCCTGACAATGCCTTGTCCCGTGTTTTTCGGGATATTGCTGGTTTTGCGAACCAGACCCTGGCGGAAGAGGCTGACGAAGTGTACTTCATAGTGGCAGGTATTGCCCAGAGGATAAAGTAATGGATGTTTACCAGTTTAAGGCCTTAATGAATAAGGATAAGACCTTTCCCGTGTATATATTTTATGGAGATGAAGAATTTTTTATCCATGAAGCGCTTTCAGCAGTAAAGGCTAATTCATTTAAAGATAGCGATCCTGGTATGGCGTTGGTTGAATTTGATGGCGATGAAATTTCCGGGGGCGTTATATTTGATGAATTAAGGACTTTGTCGCTTTTTTCGGGCAAGCACAAATTGGTGATTGTAGAAGAGGCAGATGATTTTGTTGATAAGAATAGAGAAACACTTGAAAAATATTTACTGGCACCCGCAAGTCATGCCAATCTGGTTCTTGTCTGTGATAAATGGGATAAGCGAACGAAATTGGCATCCCTTGTTGATAAGGTGGGTGTATCGGTTGAGTGTAAAAGGCTAAAGGATCATCTCTTGCCAAATTGGGTGCATACTCATACGAAGCTTTACAAAAAAGACATCACTGCAAAGGCAGCGCTGAGACTGGTTGATGATGTGGGGAACAATTTAGCGATCCTGGATAAACACCTTGAAAAGTTATCCATTTACCTGGGTGAAAAGGTTACTATTGACGAAAGGGACGTAGATGCCCTTGTGGGTGTGGACAGGAATCGTACCGTATTTGAACTGACCGATGCCGTTGCGCAAAGGAATGTGACATTGGCGCTAAAAATCCTCAGCCAAATGCTGGCGCATGGAGAAGATTCGGTAAGGATTATTAGTCTGTTGGCATGGCAAATAAAACGACTGTGGAGGGCAAAGCAGATGTTGCAGCAGGGTGGAAATGAACAAAAAATCGCATCGGAGTTACAGATAATACCATTCTTTGCAAAACGGTTTTTTGAACAGGTCAAACTATATACTGAAGAAAATCTCATGAAAAATCATGCGCTTTTGTTAGAAACTGATGTGAAGAGCAAAACGAGTTCTTTTGGTACGAGAATGTTACTGGAACTGCTCGTGTATAAACTATGTACGTAAATAGTGAAATAGATTTATCAAGTCTTGTAAACTGGCAGAGGATATGATAAAAGAATCTGATTTTGAAGGTGAAAATTTTGAACTTTTAAGAAAGGAAATAAAATGAAGTTTTTTATTGATACGGCAGATGTAAAAGAAATCAGAGAAGCGCACAGTTTGGGCATATTGGATGGGGTAACAACAAACCCATCTTTGGTAGCCAAGACCGGACGCCCTTTTCGTGAAACGATTGAGGAGATATGCTCTATTGTGGAAGGCCCTGTTAGCGCAGAGGTGGTGGGTCTTGATACAGAAGGTATGCTTAAGGAGGCAAGAGAATTGGCAAAGATTGCCGACAATATTGTGGTCAAAATTCCGTTAATAAAAAACGGTTTAAAAGCAGTAAAAAGATTAGCGGAAGAAGGCATTAAAACCAACGTGACACTCTGTTTTTCCTCGAATCAGGCCCTTTTGGCAGCAAAAGCGGGTGGTACCTATGTGAGTCCCTTTGTCGGGAGATTAGACGACAGGGGGCAGGTAGGTATGGATCTGATCCAGGATATTCGTACTATATATGACAACTATGGTTTTCAAACGGAAATTATTGTCGCCAGCATTCGTAATCCCGTTCATGTACGTGATGCAGCTTTGATGGGGGCCGATGTTGCCACCATTCCTTTTAATGTGTTTGATTTGCTTGTTCAGCATCCATTAACGGATGATGGTGTTAAGCGATTTCTGGCCGATTGGGAAAAGGTGCCAAAAAATAAATAAATGGCTGGCAAGGCGAGGTACTATTTTTGACAGAGTGATGGCAATACTTGCTATTTTTACAATATTACCATGAATAAACATGTTCAAGCCTACAAAGAGTAAACTGAGTATTTTTTTTCTGGTCTTAACGTTTCTTCCTTTGCTTGTCATGCGATTGGTAGTTTACCCCATTACCTTTCATGCCTTACAAGATGAAATTATCAAAAACCTGGAAGGGGCGGTACAAAAACAGACAGAACTGATTGCCAAATGGATGGAAGAGCGTACGGCTGATGCTCAGTTCATCGCAAATAATCCCTTTGTCCTTATTGCACTCCAATCGTTTACTACGGAAAACACTGAACATGCGGAATTATTCAAATATCTGGATACAATCAAATACTTTGATTATCTATGGAAGGAGTACGGAGGGAAAGAGGTATTTATTGCAGATCATAAAGGTGTTGTAAGGATTGCATCCAGAAAGGGACTGGTGGGCGTAAATATTTCAACAAAGGACTATTTTCGGTCTGCTATGAATGGAGCCCTATTTACTTCGAGCATCGTACCTTCTGATGTTCCTGTTGAAAATGAGGCCGGTATATCCGAAGTCGGTGTGCCCACCATGCTGGTTTCTGCGCCAATAAAGGATAAGTCGAATTCTGTTGTGGGAACGGTGACACTCAGAATAGGCGCCTCCGGGATCAACAAGATGATGCAAAATGTCCATATTGGGGTAACAGGGGAAACCTATTTGATTGACGGACATGGATACATGCTGACGGAGTCCCGGTTTACTGAAGACTTGAAGAGCAGGCAGCGAATAAAAAAGCGGTCTGCCCTGGAATTGAAAGTTACCGATTCAGGCACAAATAATTTAACCAGGGGAGTTCGTGAATGCCTGAAAGGTTCGGAAGGGTTTGATGCCAATGGCTATACCGATTACCGGGGCGTAACTGTATTGGGATTCTGGAAATGGATGCCAGATTACGGATGGGGCGTGATTGCCGAGATTGATGTCAATGAAGGCTACGGGAACCTTTACGAATTACGAAATTATGTCTTGCTCATCTTCGGGATGGTTGCAATGGGAGTTATTATTGTATCCTTTTTTTTGAGCAAAAAAATTTCTGCACCGATTTATCACATTATAGAAACAGCAAAAACAATTGCCAATGGCAGTTACAAAACGAGGGTCTCTTACACATCAAGTGATGAGATTGGTGAGCTTGCAGGCGCTATAAATAAGATGGCAGAGACTCTGGAGGCAAGGTCTCAAATGATAAAGTCTCAGACCGATGAAAAGGGCATGTGAAACCACAGATTACATTGAAAAAATTTAGGTTATAAAGGGAGTTTAGGTGACAGTAAAAAAAACACAAAGAGATTTGTTTGATGCAAGGGCAAATATGATAAAAAAGCCACCACTGGCCGATCGTATCAGACCACGAAGTTTGGAGGAGTTCGTGGGTCAGGAGCACCTCGTTGGGCCCAATAAAATACTGCGGAGATTGGTGGACAATAAGGAATTGATCTCTTTGATCTTCTGGGGACCTCCGGGGGTCGGGAAGACAACGCTGGCTTCAATTGTCGCCCAGGCAACTGATGCCCATTTTGTCGCCTTTTCGGCGGTATTATCGGGGGTCAAGGATATTCGTGAGGTTATTGAAGATGCCAGGAATCAACTAAAATATTACAGCAAAAAAACTATCCTCTTCGTGGATGAGATTCACCGGTTCAACAAGGCCCAGCAGGATGCATTCCTGCATCAGGTAGAGGATGGCACTATTACCTTAATTGGTGCTACAACAGAAAATCCTTCCTTCGAGGTCAATGCCCCCCTCTTATCACGCTGCAAGGTGTTGGTGCTGGAACAACTTACTGAAGACCATATCAAGACCATTATGACAAATGCCGTACGGGATAAGGAGCGAGGTCTTGGATGTTTGAATGTGGAAATTCATAATGATGCCTTTGCTTTTATTGCAGATTTTTCTCACGGAGATGCACGTGTGGCATTAAATACCCTTGAGGCATCTGTTATGCTGGTAAAACCCAACCAGGAGGGAAAAAGGATTGTAACGGTAGAAATTGCCCAGGAAGCCATGCAAAGGAAAGCACTCCTCTACGATAAAGGTGGAGAAGAACATTATAACGTAATTTCTGCCTTCATTAAATCTATGCGGGGGAGCGACCCTGATGCAGCACTTTATTGGCTGGCGCGGATGCTTGATGCCGGGGAGGATCCGCTCTTTATTGCCCGCCGTATGATTATATTTGCTTCAGAGGATATTGGAAATGCAGACCCTGCAGCTCTTCAGTTGGCCGTGGCAACCAAGGATGCCTTTCATTTTGTGGGATTGCCGGAGGGATGGATACCTTTGGCTCAGTGCGTGACCTATCTTGCGTGTGCACCCAAGAGCAATGCCTCCTACATGGCCTATTTCGGGGCATTGAGAGATGTGAAAGAGAAAGGTGCCTTGGCAGTACCCTTTCATATCCGTAATGCTCCCACGAAGTTGATGAAAGACCTTGGTTATGGGATGGGTTACAAGTACCCTCATAGTTTTGGAGGATACGTAGAACAGGCTTATCTGCCAGATGAACTTCGTGGCAGGGAATACTACAAACCAACGGACAACGGATTTGATAAAGTGATCAAAGAGCGGCTTGCACTTTATAAGAGAGAGCGCAAACAGTGAAAGAAGGTGATTTCGCATCTTCAATTAGTTTATTTATACTAAATTCCTTAACTAATTTGAAAATTATGAAAAACAAGATATAATACTTCTGAATAATAAATCCCTCGAACGACAGGCTGGAAAATTGCAGTCTCCTTCCAAATTTGGTTGAAAGGAACTTGGAATTATAGAGTTCTCACACATCATAATTATTGTTGGTTGTTATATTTCTCTTAGTAACGATGCTATAAATACTCTTTTTTCGTAAGGAGGAAAGGCAATGTTTAAAACAACCAAATCTACCATAACAGCATTTGTTTCATTTTCCTTATTGTCTCTGTTTGTAGTTAAAATGAACTTTTCTGATACCCTGAGTATTATTAGGGAAGGTATCGTGAGGGATCTGCAGGGCATTACACGAAAGCAGGCGGATATTATTACGGCATGGGTTGATGCAAGAAAGAAAGATATAAGGGTTACTGCCTATAATTTACCGATTGACCGTAGTGCGGCAGTTCGGGAAATTAAGGAGCCGGATTTATCTAAATCCATTGAATATATCACTTTTATAAAAAATATATATCATTACAAGGAAGTCTTTATTGCAAATCCTACGGGTACGATTATTCTTTCAACGGATAAAAATAATATCGGGAAAGACGTATCCTCTGCACAATATTTTCAGGAGACAATGAAGGGGAAAACGTTTTTTTCCGATATTGTGCCTTCTACAGTACCTATTGAAGATGAATTTGGTGAGCCGGAGTTGGGGTTACCCACGATGTTTGTAGCAACCCAGGTTACTAATGAAAAAATGGAGGTCCTGGGGGTCCTGGTCTATAGGCTCGATTTGAATGAACTCATAAAACTGATTATGCCAATGAAAGCTACTGAAACAGGGGAGATTTATTTAATTAACAAAGACGGGCACATGTTAACCGACTCCAGGTTTACAGCCGAACTTAAGGAAGTCGGTCTTATAAAAAAGAGGGCGCCCTTAGAGTTGAAGGTAGTAAATCCCAAAACGGGAAACCTGACTTTGGCGGTTCAGCAATGTCTGAAAGGAATGGAAGGATATGATGATACGGGCTACCTCGACTATCGAGGTACTAGTGTGATAGGTTACTGGATGTGGCTGCCGTATCTGAATTGGGGTATTATTTCCGAAATTGACATCGATGAGGCATGCAACGAGGTCCGTAAATTTTTTCAGGATACCACCATTAAAAATCTGCGCGGTCTTATGCATCGTCAAGTCAGCCTGGTAAAGATGTGTATGGAAGGACACAAGAATAATGCCAGGGCAATTGCCAAAAAGCCTCAGACACTTCCTTACACAAAAGGCGTAGTAACGGTAGATGAGTTTGTGAATGCCTTGAATTATCTGGAGTTTATCAGAGATGAGTATGGATATAAAGGGATATTTATTTGTGATTCTGCTGGAATTATAAAGCTATCCACTGAAAAAAACCTGGTGAATATGGATATTTCTAAGGAAGACTTTTTTTCCGAGGCAAAAAAGCGCGATGTTTTTGTCAGTGATGTAGTGCCATCAGCCACACCAATCTTAAATGAGTTTGGCAAGGTTGAGCGCAATGTGCCTACCCTGTTTGTTTCTGTTGTAGTCAAAGATAGCACCGGGGCGTTTGCAGGTGTCGTGGTTCTTCGGATCGACACCATGGAGTTGAACAAACTCATGCAGAGTGCTGAGATCGGTGAAAGTGGCGAGATGTATCTTGTTAATTCAGATGGGGTTTTTATTACAGAGTCCCGGTTTGTCATTGAGCTTAAACGCAATGGCATGATAAAAGACAGAACATCTCTGGAACTCAAAGGAATTAACCCGGAGACAGGAAGGTTGACAAAGGGGATTGCCGAATGTCTGGGCGGGGTTGAGGGGTACGATGATACAGGATATCCCGACTATCGGGGGGTACCAGTATTGGGGAGCTGGTGCTGGATTCCGGAATACGAATGGGGGATGATTGTCGAGATCGATCTTGACGAGGCATTCCGCAAGAGTTCCGCCTTCTGGGGTATAAAGCAGTATTTCTAAGTTCATGATAAGGAATTCAAAACTTAATGAAAATGGTTTCTGAATATTCGTTGTATAACGGCAGAGGGGCCAAATTTTTAAATTTTAGTTCATTTTATGAAAGAGATGCTCAAACCACCCAACTGGAGTGAGAAGCTTGATGCCGCTAGCCGGTTTGTATTGGTATTGGATGATGAGGCCATATATGACAAGGAGACAGGACTCGTCTGGGAGAAATCTCCGGATACAACACGGAGAACTTGGGCTGATGCTATTTTATATGCCTATCGAAAAACGGTGGGTGGTCGTAAAGGATGGCGACTGCCTACGGTGGAAGAATTGGCAAGCCTGGTGGATCCAACACAGACTTTTCCTGCCTTGTTCTTGCCAGGCGGCCATCCCTTTACAAATGTGCAGTTAGACCACTATTGGTCTGCTACTATCCATGCCAACAATACCAATTTCGCATTAACCGTGAGCTTCCAAGCTGACTTTGTGAGTAACGACGATAGAGGCAGCAGCGACAGCCTCCATTATGTATGGTGTGTGCGAGGAGGATACGGGTATGATGGTCAGGAACTTCCACCGATACCACAAATATAACCAGGGAGTAAGTTGAGAGAAAAGAGTCGCGAGATTGTTTGATTGATCTTTTAACGCAAATTCACGAAGGAAAGCAGATCATTGCTCCTTGAATTGCTGGATAGGCTGGAGGGGTTGAAGGTGCTTGTACTGATTTGCAAGGAGATTTAGGCATTTCATAATTTCAATCAGTATGGACATGCCTTTACTTTATCGGTTGAATTAAGCAGACACAGAAATTTCAATGTAAGGGTTGGAAATCGTTCTACTATGATTACGACGAAGTCTGCAAGATTGAACCGGCCCTGAGCGGCTATCTGATATCCTAAAACCGCATAAATAAAATGAAAATTCCTTATACTATCAAGTTACAAACGCGATCCGTTGTAGAGGCTACACAGGGTGGCCGTTGATATCGGTTTTGTTGGACTGGGTTTTGAACTTGTTGAGGAAGGCGGCGATGGTGTCGTCCTGGCGCTGGATGAGGGTGGCGCCGTCCTGCCAGATGCCGTTTTCCGTCCACCATTGGCTGCCTGCTGGGTCGCCCTGATTTTGATGAATGTTGTGCACGCCGAGGTCATTGACGAAAGGTTCGCCAAAGATATACAACCTTTTTGACTTTTGCAGCAAGGGTTCGAGGTCGGCTAGCGCATCGATGCTCGTTCCTTTTTTCCACGGAGGATTGATTACGGCCTGGAGAAGCCGGCGAAGCGCCTCGAGAAGGGGGTTGATACCACGAAAACACATCCCGCTTTAGGTTGAAATTCTGGGCTGCGGACATAATCCAGCGCCCCTGACGTGGCACTTGATGGCGGGTAATGCCAACCATTGGCTAATGCTGCAACACCCTTCAGATTCGCCTTTCCCAGTTCAACCACGCGCCATTCGATGCCGTTGGGCAGTTTCTTGCTATCGACGTCGATGGCGCACTTATAGATGCCGGCAGGGGTCTGTACCTCAACGTTGCCGTGGTAGTACTGCCCGTAGTCATTTACCGGATCACGGTAGAAACTGTGTAAGGTTCCGATGATGACGCCGTAGCCATCGTTAAGTGGCATGTCTCATTCCTCCATTTCTTTTTGCATAACATTCCGCTTCAGCCGCCGAGCGTTAGCGAGGTCGGCTGCAAGCGGTCGTTATGCGTTTCAACGTCCTAGGCCAGCCTCTTTCTCCGGAACAGGGAGCTTAAGAAACGCCTGGCCGATGACCTTCTGCAAGGTAGTGGGCACATAGCCTTCTCCTGCATGATTCACACTAATGAGTGGCTCCCAGTCCACTTCACGCAAGTGAGCTATCGGTTTATCCACCCAATCTTTGCTTGGAAAGGAATCCAGGCTGCCAAGACCGACCAGACGCCGTTTCTTCTCTCTGAGGAAATAGTTGACCGTGTCAACTGTGAGATTTCCAAAGCCATCATATACTCCGGAGTCTGCGCCCGCAGCAGCTGCCTTGATCACGTCTTGAGCAGGTATGTTGTACTGTCTATTATACATTCCGATGGTCTCAAGAGCTAGTATAAAGGTTGCGAATGTATCACCGATGGCCGTCTTATTTTGCTGTTGTCTATTCGGGTCGTTTACTATGCCACAGTAAATCAACTCATTGTGCTCATCGAGCACGACGCTGCCATCTGCTCCCAGGGTTACATAAAAACGATCCTTCTTCCCCATTTGTAAATTCCGCACCTCTCTTAATACTTCCACAACACGTCCGAGGGTGGGATAAAATATACTGTCTCTTTCTATGCAGACGGACTTGCCCGTGAGGTGCTGGATCTCGTCCTCATTCATTATGCAGATACAGCCTCCGTGAGGGAGTACGTATCTGATCACAAAGTCATGGACGCTAGCGTACTCAATACCTGCCTCACGCCGCATCAACGGGTGATTCGCAAGAACCTCCTCAAAGACCTTTTTATCAACTGTATCCTTGCTGCAAAGCCGCTTAGTAAGTGCTAGGATGCCCATCCGCTCATTCTCACAAGCGTATGCAAGGGCGTCAAGGGCGACTGCTGGAGCGTACACCGTATTCACCATAATCGCCCGGCCGCTTGGCATTGGGAGGGCTGAAGGTGACACTTGCGGCGGCGGAAGCATCGCAGTGAAAATCGTACGGTCGCTCTTCGGGCCCAATCCCTCGATACAAAGGTTCACGCCAGGCCAATCGTATATCGGGATAGGGGTGTAAAGCCCAATTTTCTTCGTAAGTTGTTTCACGAAAACGTCCAGTTTGGCTCTACCTCCCGGCATTGGTTTTTCAACGGTCGCCAGCAGTTCAACTCTCAATTTGGCGAAGACGTCGTAGAATCCAAAAAGAACGTTTGGTCCGCCACCGCCAATGCGCTGCACTGGGCCTGGTAAGATTGCTACTGTGCACGATTTCAACAAATTTTCAGCCTCGGAACCCATACTGATGAATACGGGAAATTTCTTACCAACAGAATAAACCTTCTGCCCGTTGTTTAGATTAAAGGGCCCCCACACTACGGGTTTACCTTGGAAAAAGAATCCCAAATACGTGTTCGGCTGAAACTCAAGATCCCCGCTGCTGTGGATTGTTGCCACTTTCTGAACGGCATCGCGCTCCGCCAAATGGCGCGATGTATTGCTGACATCTACGATGACATCTAGTACAGGATTTCCATAGACACTGATATTCACGGGGTCTTGCTTAGCCGTGCAGAGAACATCGTTATCCATCGTAGACATCCCTTACCTCCTTTCATTTTTTGTCATATACCGTGCTGATAATATCAAAGCACGTTTATCTGTCTTATAAATAAAAAAGACAATAAGATAACGACCGCTAAGGGTCTGTCCCAAAGCTACATAAACATTTTTCACCTGACCGATGTCATTTTTCAACAAATCTGAAATGAGGTTTGTTTGACAAAACCTCCCTGACTTCATTTTGTTGAACATTATGTCTTCCGATGAGTTTTTCGATAATGCCGTCAAACCAGTCAGGTAGGACGGGGCATCGCCCGCCATAATCAATCTGCGTTATGAATGCTACAGTGTAGTTTTAAGTCCCATTCTCTTTTCCACTTCATCAACAATAAATTTACTAAACGAAAAGGCTGAGGTAAATGCCGGTGAAACAGCATTTAATATGTGTATGGAATTTTCCCCGTGTTCGACGACAAAATCCATCACTAATTTCAGGGTTTCTGTGTCTAATAATTGTGCCCGTATGCCTGGGTTCAGGTAGTTGCCGAAATTCTTTGTGTCTATCTTTTTTACTAAATGTAACGCCTGCTGTATAAAATAATTCCGGTAATGTTTTTTCATTTCTTCAAAGGCTAAACTCCTAAAATTGAAGGCATTGGTGACAAAAAGCTTTGCCTCATGAAATAACACTTCAAAGAATTCATTCAGGCTAAAATTCGAAAGGCCTTGATAATTTTCCCTCCAGAAGGCAGGAATTGATGTTGGGCCTATCTTAACTTTCCCGGCCGCAGTTATGGTAAAATGGACACCAAGGAATGGATTTTTTAAATTGGGTACAGGATAGATATGTTTGCGAATTAAAGTACTGTCTTTGTATTCCAGGTATAGACCTTTGAAAGGAATTAAGGTGTATTTTTGCCCGATCCCAAATTGATGGGCTATTTTATCAGCGTATAAGCCTGCTGAATTGATTAAATGTTTAAATTTTATTTTTTGTGTATTCGTACTCACTGTGGAGACATCGTCTCTTTTTATAAACTTTTCTTTAAGTAAGATTTTTACATTTCCTTTTAAATTCTGAGCGATATGTTCGACAACTTCGGAGGGATTTACGACTGAAGTTGTCGGTGAATATAAGGCCTTATCAAAAGTCCTGGCATTTGGTTCAAGTTCTGTAAATCTTTTTTCATCTACTATCTCTAGTTCTACACCATTTTTATCTCCACGCCTTTTTAGCTCAAAAATACCTTCGAGTTCCTTTTCATCCTTTGCGACTACAATTTTTCCGCATCTATTTATGGTAAGATTATGCTTTAAACAATAATCGGTTAAAAGCCTATTTCCTTCTACGGTAAATTTTGCCTTGAGACTGTCAGGTGTATAATAAAAACCGGCATGAAGTACCCCGCTATTTCTTCCACTTGCATGACATGCCACCGTGGCTTCTTTTTCTATCAATGTAATATTTAAATCTGGATACCTGCTCGTTAGCTCTTTGGCAATGGAAATACCTACAATTCCACCTCCAACGATTAATATATCGGTTGTTATCATGTTTGTTTATTCAAATAGTGTTGGATCTCCTTAATAAGTTTTTCATAATTGGGTTTATTGGTACCGAGACACCTGGATACAATTTTTAACTCGGAAGAACTACTGACACCAAGATGCAGTTCGATAGCCCTTTTAACCTGCCGTTGTTCCCACACACTTTTATTGCTGATTTTTTCCTCTCCTCCGAATGCTTTAATAATGCTCAGTCCTACGACATCGGCCGCGATTCTGTCTCCGGTAATAGCAATAAGGTTCGGTGAGGCTACAGTTCCCCTCGTAGGACCCTTCTTTATAAAAATCTTTGTTCCATCCAGAATATTGAGGTGGGGTGTATAGGCTACATTCAGTTCAGCAACGACCTCGTCCCAAAATTCAGGTGCAATAAAGTAAGGACGTTGTTGTGCATGAATAGCCCCAATGAAGTTTTTGAGTGATATGGAATAATTGGCAAAGCTATGAGTCTTAATGACAGGGACGTTGATAACCCTATCAACATGATAAATAATCTCTGATACAATTGCATTTTTTACGAATCTTCCATTGGGTATTTCTACCTCTACCCATCCATGATCCTCAAAGGGGACAAATGTCACTTCTTCTGTTTGAATAACCTCCCATATGCCTGATTTCATGGCATTTTTCTTCGTTGGAAGCGCATATATTGCAGACATATCACCTACAAATATTTTGGAAGCCCCGGACTCGTGCAGGAGTTTTGTGAGATACTTTATGAGTAGCGGATTTGTATTGGCAGGGCTCGGATAACGGTTGACGATATTGGGTTTTATAAGGACAGTTTTGCCCTGAATATCTAACTTTTCCAATCCACCCAGGAGTTCCAGTCCTTTCCTCAGCATTGCATAAATATCATCACCCTGAACAATGGAGACAAGTGCCTTATTCTCCTCCTTGAAAATGTTCTGGATGTGGTTGCGATTTGGTACTTTTGTCTTTGGTTTTGCTAAAAGAAGTTTGAAAAGGTCCCTCCATCGAAGTTTTAAAAAGAGGAAAATTGATACACCGATTTTGTAGAAAAGCCGGGATTTGATAATGATCATAATTATTTCAGGAAGATAGTTTTATAATTGACCATAAATTTCATTTGTTGTACTATAACAAAGCCTGAAGAAAGGTTCAAGTTCATAGATTCAGAGATAATAGACAATATACATATCGTGTCTCAAATCGAAAAAGACCGCATAACGCCTCTCATTGTAGATAAAAATCGGGGATTGAGGACTGATTATAGAGAACGGATATCAGATCAATACAGGGTTAATTATTTTATCTTTGGCGAGGCGTATCGATGAACGTTGAAAAAAAACGTATTACCCAATATCTTCACGATATTCTTTCGAATACAAGAGATATAGAAAAATTTCTAAGTGGCATTAAAACATGATCCTTGTGCTATCAGGTACAGAAGAAGGCAAAGAGATTGTCAGAAGGCTTCATGAAGAGAGATTGGGCATCCTGACAACTGTTGCAACGCAATACGGCAAAAAGATGTTTGAACAGATGGGCTTGGAAAACGTTTGCCTGCAAGGTCGTTTGGATGCAAAGGGATTTTCCCGGTTAATCAAAGAAAAGGGAATAGACATTGTAGTGGATGCTACTCATCCCTATGCGATAGAGGTGTCTCAGAATGCCATGGATGCCTGCAAAAAAACCAATACCCGATATCTCCGTTTTGAAAGGCAGGGGATAGAAATTCCAACACATCCTTTGATCCACAAGGTTAAAACAATGGCGGAGGCTGTAGATAAGTCCGGGACACTCGGAAAAAAAATATTTCTGACGACAGGTATATCGAGCGTCTCCAAATTTATCCTCCTGAAGGATGAAAAGGAATTGTATGTGCGTATCCTCCCTGTGCCCGAACACATTGTTTCATGTCTGGATATGGGGATTCCGCCAACCCACATTATTGCCATGCATGGCCCGTTTTCAGAGGATCTGAACCGGGCGATGTTCAGACAGTATCACATTAATACGGTGGTAACTAAAGACAGTGGGGAGGCAGGAGGGGTACTGGAAAAAATTCATGCGGCACTTAAAGAAGGAATAGATACCATAGTCCTCGAGCGCCCTCAACTAGAATTTCCCCAAAAATACTCGTCTATTGATGAGTTGATAAATATGGTTAAAATACCATAGTCATTGTAGTATTTCGCCGGGAGAAACTATGGCAGGAAAGCGAAAACCAGAAACTTCTCAAAAACCATTGAGCAATACGGGGAAATTGGCAAAAATCATTTTGTATATACAGTATATAGAGCGAAATGTCATTTTGCTCTACAGCTATATTATGGAGTGAAAACTTTTTAAGCAACCCCTGGCATCTTATCTTAGTCATTAAGATTTCTGGCATTTTGGGATAAAAAAGTCCTTAACGGTACGTAAATTACCTTATCAGGTAGATGCTGTTCTAATTCACTGTTGTCATAGAAATCATTACTGTCTTAAAATTTCGAGTTTATAAGGGATTAAAAACCAGTTTTGGAATAATTAAAGTACTCGGCGGTACTTTTGCTTGTTCCCAAACAGAGGTTGGGAGCAAGTATCGTGTTCCTTGGTTTGGTTTTAGTAAGAGAGGTTTTGACATGGCCATTCAATGGAAGAAATCAACCTGCCCTTACTGTGGCTTCGGCTGTGGCCTGATGGTGGGGTTCGAAGAACGAAAGATTATTAAAGTCCAGGGAATGAAGGGTCATCCCGTTAACGACGGGGACATTTGTGCATTGCCTGCCAATTACCCACCACTTTTCACTACAAAGGGAAGGTTGGCCCGGCCAATGATTCGCCGTAATGATGAGTTAGTACCTGCAGGCTGGGATGAGGTTTTTGAGCATGTAGCGAACGGGTTCAACCGAATCATCAGGGAACACGGCCCAGATTCAATCGCATTCTTTGGTGGTGCGGCTTGTTTTAACGAAGAGTACTACCTCATAAACAAACTCATGAAAGGGGCTATTGGTTCTAATAATGTGGAAAGTACTGCCCGTTTGTGCATGGCGAGTACGGCAATGGGATTTATTTCTACTCTCGGTGCCGATGCGCCACCCACTTGTTATTCCGACATTGAAGATGCCGATCTGTTCTTTATTGCAGGCAATAATATGGCAGTATCATTACCTGTTTTATTCAGACGTATTTACTCCGCAAGGAAGAAAAATGCCGCAAAGATTATTGTCGTTGATCCTCGAAGAACAGAGACCGCCTCGATAGCTGATATCCATCTTCAGCTCAGACCAGGTACGGACGTTGCCCTGAATAATGCCATTGCTCATGTGCTTTTGGAAGAGGGTCTTATTAATAAAGAATTTGTAAAACATTATACTTCTGGATTTAGTGATCTCAAAGAAAAGGTGGGAAAATACCATCCGTCTCTTGTTGCTCAGATTACCGGTTGTCCGGAGAATCAAATTTACGAGGCCGCACGGATCATTGGGAAAGCGAAAACGATGTTAACCTTTTGGTTCCAGGGTTACAACCAATCGCCACAAGCAGTTTTCAAAAATAACACTCTGCATAATTTATCATTGTTGACAGGTGATTTTTGTCGTCCCGGAGCAGGTCCACTCTCAATCACAGGCGAAGCTAACACCATGGGCTGTCGCTGGGTTGGGGCGCTATCACATCTTCTGCCAGGCATGCGAATGATTACCAATCTCAGGCACAGGCAAGAGATAGCCGAATTTTGGGGCATTCCAGCCGAAAAAATTCAGCCTACACCTGGTCACTCAATCATTGAAATTATTCATGGTCTCCATTCTGGTAAAGTGCGCGCGCTATGGGTCATGTCTTCCAATCCAGCGGCATCCCTTCCCCATACGCGATGGGTGGAAGAAGGACTTTCAAAGGCGGAACTCCTTGTTGTTCAGGACATATTTCATCCCACCGAAACGACACTGCTGGCAGACGTAATCCTCGCTGGCGCCCAGTGGTGCGAAAAGACAGGTACGCTTATTTCTTCGGAAAGGCGTGTTGAACTGACAGAAAAGATTGTTGAACCGCCTGGAGTGGCAAAGTCTGATTGTGAGATCATCTGGATGATAGCCAGAGCAATGGGATTTCACAAAGAATTTCCTTATGCCTCACCAGAAGAAGTATTCGAGGAATGGAGGGGAATCTCACGCGGGCGTATGTGTGATATGAGCGGTGTGAGTTACAACCGTCTCCGTGATAAAATAGGTCCTCAACTGCCCTGTCCGGAAGCTGATCACCCTGGTACGCCGAGGTTATTTACTGATCTGCGATTTTCCAGACCGGACGGTCGCGCTGCACTCCTTGCCCGTGATTACAGGGAGCCAGCAGAAATGGCAGACAATGAATATCCCTTTGTTCTTATTACCGGGCGTCTTGCCTGTCACTTCAATACGGGTACCCGTACCAGTCGTGTTGCTAGTCTTAATAATGTTGCGCCGGATAATTTGGTAGAGATTCACCCGGTTGATGCTGCCCATCTTGGAATTGCTGAAGGTGACGCGGTTGAGATATCTTCACGTCAGGGCAATGTCAAAGGAGTTGCCTCTGTCAGAGATCGTGTACTTGCTGGCACGGTCTACATGAATTTCCATTATGGCAGTGCATCTGCCGCAGGCAATGATAAACTTGCGAACCTTGTCTGTAACCCGATTTACGATATTCATTCAAAGCAACCGGAATTCAAGTACTGTGCAGTTAAGGTAACTAAAATTGTATACACCGATGACAAAGGATTGTTATGAGTGAACTGTATGATCAAAGCAAAATTGAGGTATCACAGCGGACAATTGAATTTTTTGAAACGCTGCTGCGTGCATCGACCGATGGGATTGTTATTACTGACGTAACGCACAATATCATAGTAGTCAACGAGGCATTTTGCGATTTCTTTGGGAAGCACCGATGTGAGGTGCTCGAAACAAACTTATTCCTCTGGTTAGAGCAGATTAGTTCCGATGGGCCAAAACGCTGGGTTGAAATGGAGAATCGCGTTCACGTCGAAGGTTCGTGCCATGATGTAGAGTTTGTTTTAACGTCATGCAATGGGGTAAGATACCTCAGCGTTAATGTTTCTTTTATTGAGAGGGTTGGAACTGAGGATGCTGGTGTCATTATGAGCATCTGGCGAGATATAACAGAACAGAAGCGAACGATTGAATTGGCGGAACGGATGCGTCTGACTACATTTGTCAAAGATGTAAGCATTGCGCTTACCAGGGGTAGCACTTTACAGGAAATTTTATGCTATTGTGCAGAGGCAGTAGTTAATCATCTTGGTGCAGCGTTTGCGCGTATCTGGACACTTAACGAAAAAGAAAATGTTTTGGAATTGCAGGCCAGTGCCGGTATGTATACTCACGTAAACGGTTTCCATAGCCGAATACCGTTTGGCAAATTCGAGATCGGGCGTATTGCCCGGGAGCGCAAATCCCATCTGACAAACTCTGTTATTGATGATCCGGATGTTAGTGACAAGAATTGGGCTAAACGGGAGGGAATGGTCTCCTTTGCCGGATATCCTCTGATTATAGGGAATCATCTGATCGGCGTTATGGTCATGTTTTCCCGTAATCTTCTTACCGAATTTACACTCAAGGCACTGGCATCAGTTGCAGATATAATCGCCCTTGGCATTGTTCACAAACAAAATCAGGAGGAGCTCATTAAATCGGAAAGTAGATTTAAGGCCATATTTAACAGCGCAAATGACGGAATACTCATGGTAGATGTGGAGACCAAAAGACTCTATACGGGGAATAAAAAGATTTGCCGGATGCTGGGTTATACCATGGAAGAGCTGGAAAAACTCACAGTTATGGATATTCATCCCAGGGAAGCTTTATCTCAAGTAATGGATGAGTTTGAAAAGTACTCGAAAAGTGAAAATACATTTGCCAGAGATATGCCGGTGAAAAGAAAAGACAACAGTATTTTTTATGTTGATATTAACTCGTCACTGATAACCATTGCAGGAAAAACATATTTGATGGGTATTTTCAGGGATATCACCGAGCGCAAACAATCTGAAGAAAAAATCAAACACATAGCCTTTCACGATCCCCTTACCAACTTGTCCAACAGATTATTGTTCAATGATCGTCTTACTCTAGCGATAGCTCAGGCACATCGTACGAAAGAAAAGCTGGCCGTAATGTTTCTTGACCTGGACAGGTTCAAGATTATTAACGATACAATGGGACATACCTTTGGAGACCAGTTGCTGTACCGTATTGCTGAAAAACTGAGGAAATGTGTACGTGAAGGGGATACTGTTGCCCGACTTGGCGGTGATGAATTCTCTTTGCTGATAACAGGAATTACTCGCGTGGAAGATGTGCACAATATTGCGCGTAAAATCCTCAATGTCTTCAAACAGAAGTGGGTGATCGATAGACACGAACTCTATGCTACCGCAAGTATCGGGGTAGCCCTCTATCCCGATAACGGTAAAGATGTTGAGACACTGCTGAAGAATGCCGATATTGCCATGTATGATGCCAAGGAGCAGGGAAGAAACAACTATCAGTTTTTCATTCCGGCAATGCATGTCAAATCTTTTAAAAGGATGACGATGGAGACAGAGCTCCGCCGGGCACTGAATCGCAGGGAATTTGTAGTATACTATCAACCTCAAATGGACATTAATACCGGACAAATAATTGGTATGGAAGCATTGGTACGATGGCAGCACCCTGATCGTGGGATTATTTCTCCGCCAGAGTTTCTCTCGTATGCGGAAGACACAAGGCTGATTGTTTCTTTAGATGAATTGGTGTTGCAAACCGCCTGTACACAAAACAAGGCATGGCAAGATGCCGGATTTCAGCCTATATGCGTGGCTGTAAACCTTTCAGCGCATACGTTTCAGGAGCAAAACTTGTTGGAAAAAGTACAGTCAATACTGGAAAAAACAGGTTTAGATCCTCAGTTACTAGGACTTGAAATTACGGAAAGTATAGCTATGCAAGATATTGAAACTACTATTCAGAAAGTAAAAAGTTTGAGCGGCTTGGGGATTCAAATCGCTATTGACGATTTTGGTGAGGGTTTTTCTTCTTTACGTTATCTCAAGATGTTCCCTATCAACAAGCTTAAATTTAGTCCGTATTTTGTTCGAGATATCGTGAAAAATAATGATGATAAGGCGATCGTGGCATCTGTAATTGCTATGGCACAGAGCCTGAAATTCAAGGTTATTGCTGAAGGGGTTGAGACTGATGACCAACTCTCATTACTCAAACAACTGCAATGTGATGAGGTTCAAGGATATTTATTCTGTAAACCCTTGCCTGCCGAAATGCTTGAACGGAAAATGGCGCAGGATAAAGTATGCATGGCTCGTGATAATAAAGAGTCATCAAATTTATTTTCCACTCCTTTGGTGATCTTTTAGAAATTCACATCGCAAATAGTCATTCCAGGTTCTTATCCCAACTGCGTAGAAATTCATTTATTGCATATCAATCTTTCAACTCATAGGTTTTACAAGTTTATTTACAAATCGTTTAAGTGTTGATATTATAAAACTCATTGAAATAATTGTTGAAAAATGTACATATTTAAGTTGTTCGTGAAGTATAAATATTTGATACATCGGTAGTTATCTTATATTTTCTTTTGTTTTAACAAGGTAATCAATGAATATACTGTTAATGTCCATGCCAGATTGTGCCCCTCACTTTAATGCAAAGCGGTGGAAGCCACCTAACCTTGCCATCTCATCGATTGCGGGTAATATTGAGGGTCATAACGTTTATATAGCCGATCTTATATTGCGGAGAGACCGGGTTAATGAAACCGTCAGGGAATTGATCGCAAAGTATCGGCCAGACATCGTTGGACTAACGGCAATGAGCTTCCAATTTGCCACAGCCCGGAGAATAGCCAGTCTTATAAAGGGTCTCAATAATAATATTAAGATTGTTTTAGGCGGCTACCATGCTACGCTCATGTACGATGAAATATGCAAGAGTGAAGAGTCTGACCCTTTTGACTTTCTTATTCGGGGTGAAGGGGATTTGTGCTTTCATGAATTAGTAGAGGCCATAAACGGTGAAAGAGCCATAGAAGGTATCTGTGGTGTTTCATTCCGGAATGAAGGTTGTTTCATCCACAATCCTCCGCGTCCTTTGGAAGACCTGACGAAGATAAAAATTCCGGATCGTTCCAAAAGGATATGGAAGGGGTATCGATATTATGGTTTTACCCTCGACATCGTGGAATCCTCCCGTGGATGCGTTATGCCCTGTAATTTTTGCAGTATGGATAAGATGTACGGAAAAACATTCCGAAGATTTGGCATTGAAAGGATACTTGCGGATATTGCCAATGCCAAGCAGCATGGTGCAAACTTCATTGTCTTTTCGGATGACAATTTTACGTTAGATATCAAAGGATTTGAGACCCTTTGTGATGCTATCGTTGATGCTGGCCATAATGATATTTGCTATATCATCCAGGCAAGCAGTACCGGGATCGCTTCCTCGAATACCCTTGTGGAAAAGATGGCCAAGGCGGGTTTTCGAATCGTATTCCTTGGTATTGAAAATGTCTCAGAAGAAAATCTGAGGCTTATGAAGAAGGGAAATATCATTGAAAAAACCAAACTTGCCGTCAAGCGATTGCATGAACACGATATCATGATTGTGGGTGGTATGATCATCGGGAACCCCAATGACAAGGAAGAAGACATTGCAAGAAATTATGAATTCTTTGTAGATTTGCATATAGATTTTTTTGCAGATCAGATACTAACACCTTATCCCAAAACGGGTATGCGTAAAGAGTTACTGAATGCCGGACTGATAACAAATAGATATGACTATAGTCGCTACAACTGCTTTTGGGCGAATGTCAAAACAAATCATTTAGGGCCGGAAGACCTCCAGTTTCTCAGATGGAAATACAACAAAAAATACGCCAATTATATTTGCACCACACCAGCCTTCATTAAAAATTACCCCCTTGCCTATTATTACCGGCATTATTTCAGGAGGCCGTTCCTGAGGCTAAAAAACAGGCTGTTTGGAGATAATCTGAGTGAAATGGAATTGTACAAAAGGGATATGGCAAGGGCGGAGGCCATGAACAAATTCTTTTAAGTATTTTGTTGTAATATTCCATTACTTTGCTATAGTTATGAATCGAGTTCAACACCATAAAAATAGAGGAGGGAAACCGCCAGTAGTTTGGGTCAGCGAAAGGGTGTAAAAACCATTTCCGAGATAACAGGTGAAGTTGCAGTGCCTGCAGGAAAAGCGGAAGTCAGATTTCTTGGTTTGTAAAATTTTTACGAGGTTATTCTATGCCTACCGTATCAGTTGTTAAATGTGATGATTATGAATCAGAAAAGGTTTACCATGCCATTCATAAATCTTTAAGCTTGCTCAACGGCGTTGACAGGCTGATTAAGCCCGGCATGAAGGTGCTTTTAAAGCTCAATCTCCTTTCTTCTTCACAGCCTCCGGAAAGGGCTGTCAACACTCACCCTGCAGTAGTCAGGGTGCTTGTTCGTATATTTCAAAGGGACTTTGGTTGTGAGGTTTATATTGGAGACTCGTCAGGCAGCGTAAAGAACGCTTCTACCTTTAATGCCTTTCGCATTACCCGCATCAATGAAATTGCAGAGGAAACAGGGGCAAGGATTGTTAATTTTGATAAGGATGAGTATGTTGATGTTCATAACAGGGATTATGAAATTTTGGATAAATTTCGTATCGCCAGAACGTTGCGGGCGGTGGACTTTGTGGTCTCGGTGCCCAAACTCAAGACACATGGTTTAACGCAATACACAGGTGCGATAAAGAATATGTTGGGCGCTATCCCCGGCAATGGGAAAAAAAATGTCCATTTAATTGCACCAAAACCTACGGTGTTTGCGAAAGCGCTGGTAGACATTTATCAGATGGTACCTCCGCATCTCATTATTATGGATGCCATTGTAGGGATGGAGGGAAATGGTCCCAATGCCGGTTCCCCGAAAAAGGTCGGATTGATCCTCGCCAGCCGTGACAGTGTGGCATTAGATGCCGTAGCCAGCAGTATTATTGGATTTGAACCTATGGCCATACCTACTATCCGGTTTGCGCATCATCGTGGTTTAGGTATAGGTGAGCCGGATACTATCGATGTCGTCGGTGAAACTATCAGTAATGTATCTGTTCCGGATTTTCAAAAGCCTTCCAGCGGTGCCCAGGATTTTGCGGGAAAATATCTGCCAGATTTTTTGCTGGCCTTGATGTTTGATAGCACGTGTTCCACATTTTCTACGGTAAATCATTCGAACTGTACACGGTGTTACGAGTGTGTAAGGAATTGCCCTGCAGGCGCTATGTCGAAAGAAAATGGCAAGGTGGTTGTTGATAAAAAGAAATGTATTGGATGTTTTTGCTGTGATGAGGTGTGCGATTTTAATGCAATTGAAATGAAACGTTCATTGCTGGGTAGGACACTCCTGGGCATGGCAAAGGCACTGGGAGTAGAAAAGGTTGAATAAATTGCAATTATTCCTATCGTAAATAAAAAATGGGACTGCAGTGGACAAAGATATTTCTTCCTGAAATTAAGGAACTCATTGAAACTAAGGATTTCAGGGGATTGCGGGACTTCCTTCGGGAGCGTCATCCTGCGGACATTGTAGATATTCTCAGAGAACTCGACCCCGCAGAACGCGTGATGAGTTTTAGACTGCTCGACAAAAATAAGATTTCCGAGGTCTTTGCCCTTTTTGAACCTATCGAACAAGAAGAACTTCTTAAGCAGTTTACCGAGCAGCATGTAAAAGAAATTTTAGTGCAAATGCAGCCGGATGATCGTACACAACTCTTTGATGAATTACCGGCCCATCTCGTAGAAAAACTTTTAAAACTTCTCCCCCCCGCAGACCGCAGGGAAGCCAATGAACTTCTGAACTACCCTCATAACTCCGCAGGCCGCATAATGACCACGGAATATGTAGATCTCCAGATGGATATGACCGTGGCGAAGGCACTGGAACACATCCGTAAAACCGGACCAAATCGTGAAACAATTTATATCTGTTATATTGTAGATGAGACAAAAAAACTCCGCGGCGTTGCTTCTCTGAAGAATATTATTCTTGCCAACCCTGATCAACTCATTAAGGATATCATGAATGAGAATGTTTTTTATGTTCATACCACGGATGATCAGGAAAAAGCTGTCCAGGTAGTTCAAAAATACGATATTCTTGCCGTCCCCGTGGTGGACAATGAGGACAGACTGGTAGGGATCGTTACTGTGGATGATGTATTAGACGTTGTGCAAGAAGAAGTGACAGAAGATTTTCAGAGGATGGCTGGTATACAAACTACTGAGGAAGAATATTTTCGTGTAGGGTTTTCAAAGCGAGTCATTAACCGTGTTTCCTGGTTAGTCATTCTCGTAATTGCTGCGACCATATCTCAAACCATACTGAAAAATTATTCCGGTGTCTTAAGTTCGGTGATAGCCCTTGCTTATTTTATCCCCATGCTTACCGGGTCTGGTGGCAATACGGGGTCACAGTCCTCTACCTTAATTATCCGGGCGCTGGCGACTGGTGAAGTAAAATCCCGGGAATGGTGGCGAATTATATTACGGGAATTTAAGGTTGGCGTTTCGCTGGGACTCATCATGGGCCTGATTGCCTTTACCATTGCTGAAATATCATTAAGACAGACAACGCTCGCTTTGACGGTGGGTGTATCTCTGTGTATTGTAGTAAGTGTAGGAAATATTGTTGGTGTTGCCATTCCTTTGTTTTTCAGATTTATAAAACTGGATCCGGCATTTGTATCTGCACCACTCATTGCTACGCTGTTAGACGCTACGGGACTTGTTATTTATTTTGAGATTGCCAGCAGAATACTCTCCGCTACTGCTCCGTAGGGATAAGCAATCAGTACGGTATTGTCGCTGTCAAATTCTGCCTTCCCGATACATGGAGACTTGGTATATTCGCTTGACATTTTTTGGGTGGAATGGTATTCTTTAAACGATTTTTTCAATATTATGAGGTTGCACGATATTCAATCGAAAGGAGCTACGGTTTGAATAGTCAGGAAAATGTGTCCGGGGAAAATTCCATCCTTTGTGGTTTTGCCTTTGACAATAAAGATAATCATAAAAGAATCACCTCTGGTGAGAATTTTTACATATTGGGCGGTTCTGCAGAAACCCACGAAAATCTCGTTGAGAAGATATTGGAATTTAATCAGGTCATAAAGAAATATGGTAAAAAATTGGATGACCTCTCTGAAACAGAATTTTATAACATTACAAACGAGATTTGCGCAGAGAACGAAAAAATGTATTGGTTTTATCATGTTTGATTTAAAAAGAGAGTATATGAAAAAGATTCTTTTTGTTATTATTCTTTTCAATTTTTTGTATGTTGTTAACAGTTACAACGCAGATGAATTCGGAGACTTTGATGTACATTATCAGCTGGGAAATGAATATAATAAGCGCGGGATGATTGAGGATGCAATTGCTGAATACAAAAAGGCCATTGAAATGAATGCCTGTTCCGCTAAGGCTTATAATAATTTGGGGGTGGCTTACAGCAAAAAGAAGTTATTTGATGAAGAGATTATTGCATATAAAAAGGCGATTGAGTTAGACCAAAATTATAGAGATGCATACTTTAATCTGGGAATCGCATATGGTGCAAAAGGAATGGTGGATGACGAGATCAGGACGTATCAAAAGGTTATTGAACTCGATTATGAGAATTTTGAGGCGCTGTATAACCTGGGACATGCATATCGTGAAAAGGAAATGCACGATGAATCCATTGCTGCATATAAAAGAGTAATCGAAATCGATCCAAGTTATATTGACGCATATTTCAATTTGGGTGTTTCATACGGTAAAAAAGGTTTGTTAGATGATGAAATTCTGCAATATAAGAAAGTATTGGACTTGAATCCCAATAGCGCCGAGGCACACTTTAATTTGGGGATTGCATACGGTGAAAAAAAGATGTATAAGGAACAAGTACTTGAGTACAAAAAGGCCATCGCCATTAACCCGAAGTATGCAAAGGCATATAAAAATCTTGAGTCTATTTATCGTGAAAAAGGGATGAATGAAGATGCTGATAGGGAATTGTCCAAATATAACGATTTAGTGAAGCGTTGAAAATATGGATTCATAGAAACGGAGAGTGTTGTCTGTTTTGAGCTAAGTTTTAATGATACTGTAAAAGTAATGGGAGGAAATGCAAATGATAGATAAGCTGAATCAAATAATTACTGAAAAGTCCGAAAAGATTATGGGCAATCAAAAAGTAGAAGGATTTGTGAATAATGTAGGGGGGGTACTTTGTTTTGTTGGTGCTGTTGTATTTGGCATTATGTTTATCGTATGCAGTGCCAGCCTCATGAAGACTGGCAAGAATTATGTGGTAAAACCATCTGCAGAAGAAGAACACGAGACTGAAGCAACATCTGAGCCAGCTGCTACGGAAGAAGCAACGACAACCGAGCAGAGTACTGAATAGCTGCAAAAAGCATCCGCAGAAATCCTAAGATAAGCGGTCAGTGATATTTTCATCAATCTTACCATTCCAAAGTAAATCGTAATTTTTGTATAATAAGAATTTCTCATATAGTTATTGATTCTGTTTAAGGATGAAAAATTCGTGATGAAAAAGCTATTCCTGTTAACGTGCGTTTTCTGTCTGTTTCTGTGTTTATTAATTTTAAAACCAGCTCATGCCATTTTTTTGCAGCTGACCACGGAGCAGATACAAGAAGCCATCGAATATTGTCAGAAAAACAGACATGTAAGCATTGCCACCTTTTCAAGGCCATGGACTATTTCTCAGGATAAAGGCTATGGGTCTGCGACGTTGTTTACACCTTTTCACAATGTTGCTTACAAGGCAAGAAAAGCTGCTGTGGAACACAGAGAATTTACCCCTAAAGATATTCAGCAGGCAGTAGAAATTGGAGATGCGCTTACCTTTTCAGTTACAGTCTATGGTGATGATTATAATTTTTCTAAGTATTATTCTGCCAAGCTTTATTATAAGGACGATGTAATACAACCCGAGTTCGAGTTTGTACCGGAATTAGCAGATGCCAGCGAATTTTGGCCCAATTCTCCATGCCATTCAGCCCGCCTTGTCTTTAAGTTCCCAACAAAAGGTGTTGATTTAAATTCGGTTATCACCCTGGTAGTTGTCGCTCCTGGCGGGGAAGAGACCTTGTATGATTTTAACCTTTCAAAGATGAAATAGGCATCTTCTTATCCCTCCGCTTACGAATACAACTAAAAGGATAAATTATGAAAAAAGGTATTCTGTTAACTTTTATAAGTTTGGGTATAGCTTCATTGTCAGTGGGATGTGCGGGACTTTCTACAAAATTGTCAGCGCCCCAAGATGACCGTCTGGCTATGGTCGACCAAAGAATACAGGATCTTGAGCAAGGATTATCGAATCTAAACAGCTTTGCTCAAAATCTGGGAGAACGTATTGAAGAGCTTTCACAAAGAGCTGCAGATGCGGACACAAATTACTCGAAGCTTCAGAGCGCTCTGGATGGATTAAATTCCAGGGTTGAGATGAAGGATAGCTCTTATGAAACCATTCTCACTGAGACGCAAAAAAGTATAAACGATCTTGAAAAGAAGCTAACTGATATTGAAAAAGCAAAAACCGATTTGCAAAACCAGTTCTTGAGTCTTCAGACCCAGAGGTCCCGTCTTATTGGTTCGAAGATTGATCAACAAGCTGAGGCCATGAAAGAAGAGGCAAAAGAGATGGTTGAGCAGGGACGGGAGATGATTAAAGAGATAACGGCTGAAAGAAAATCAGAAGAAGATGAAAAAATAGAGGCAATAGCTGCAAACCAAGAAAAAGAGGCATCACAGAAGCTGTTGGATGAAGCACTAACTCTTTACAGGGAAGGGTATTATAAAGAAGCGATTGGTAAATGGGAGGAAGTGCTTGTAATTGACCCTGAGAATCTTGAGGCAAAATTTAATATTGAAATAGCAAAAGAAAAGATTAAATCTATTTCGGAAAAATAGTTTGTTGTTTGTTCCTAACGAAAGGAAGATGGAATGTCAAGTATGGTCAATTTCTCAAATGCAAGAGCGGTAAGTTTCACTTCATGAAACGACTGAGAAACACCTTCGTCCTGTCACTTTTGGGGGTGAAAAATAGCACATTAGGATTCCCCTGTTCCACAATTTCTCCCTTCTCTAAAAAGATCACCTGTGTCGAAATATCCCTTGCAAAACCCATTTCGTGCGTCGCAATTATCGTAGTCATCCCCTCCGATACCAGATCCTTGATAACCAGGAGCACCTCTTCAATCATCTCAGGATCAAGGGAAGATGTTGGTTCATCAAAGAGCATTGCTTCAGGCTTCATTGCCAGGGCACGTGCAATAGCCACCCTCTGCTGTTCACCACCTGATAGCTGCCCGGGATATTTTGTGGCCTTTTCCTCCAGATGTACCTTCTTGAGTAACGAGAAGGCATTTGACTCGGCCTCAGTTTGATGAACACCCAGTACAAAAATCGGCGTAACAGTTATGTTCTGTAGCACTGTCATGTGTGGAAAAAGATTAAATTGCTGAAAGACCATTCCTACCTTCCGTCGTATGTTTTTTACCGTGATGGTTTCTTGTTCCTTATGGTAACCCTGTTCATGAAAGCCGTAAAGTTTTTGACCATCTACTGTTATGGTGCCCCTTTGAAACGTTTCTAATCCATTAATACACCTCAAGAGTGTGCTCTTGCCGCTGCCAGACGGCCCAATAATGGTAACAACACTTCCTCTTTCTATTACCAAATTCAGTCCTTGAAATAAGGGTTGATGATCATATTTCTTGAATAGATTACAAATTTTTATCATGAGATTTTAGTTTTTTTTCTAATTTTCTGGAATACAGAGAAAGGGGATAGCTCATACCAAAATAGAGGAGTGCTGTAATAATTCCCAATTTAAAAAAATCCATCGAGGCTGACGCCAATATGCTATAACTCTTTGTGAGTTCAGTTATAGCAATGACGGAGACCAGGGACGAATCTTTAAACAAGGCAATAAAATCATTGGTCATGGGTGGTATGGTAATGCGGAACGTCTGTGGCAGGATGATTCGTTTTAAGGTCAGACTTCTCGACATCCCTAGCGAAAGGGCAGCCTCGGTTTGGCCTCTGGGGATAGCCTGGATACCCGAACGATAAATTTCAGCTTCATAAGCAGCGTAGTTCATACCCAACCCAAGGATTGCAGCGGCAAAGGCACTCATGGCAATACCAATGTTCGGCAAGCCATAATACAAGATATACAACTGAATAAGAAGCGGAGTTCCGCGGTAAATCTCAATATAGGCCGTAGAAATCATCTGTAACCACTTATTCCCGTATAATCTCATAACCACGAGAACAAGCCCCAGAATAATGGCCAGCATCATAGACAAAACGGAGATACCTACGGTAACCAGCGCTCCTTTTAACAAGGTAGGTAAAAATCTGGTTACGGCAACAGGTGTCTTTTCAGAAGCAGACGGAGGACTTTCTGTGTATTTTTGTAAACGCCCCTTATGCAAAAAGAGCTTTTCTTGTGAGGCATTCCATAACCCCCAATGGCTATAGATCTTTTTTAATTCCCCTGATTTCGAGAGTCTCTCAATGATTTTGTTTAACTCATCGGCCAATGCTGTATCTTCTTTCCGGAGGGCAATGGCATAGTACCCCTCACCCACCGGAGCGTCCACCATACGCAACTGCGGGTTAGGCATGGCATAATAAGCTGCAATGGGTAAATCTACGAAGACGGCATCAATACGGTTTAAAGAAAGATCTTTGAATGGTTCCACCTGTCCACTGTACGTGTTAACGGTAACACCTGCCATCTCTTCAAGGAGACGCCTGGCTTCCGTGTTATACAAGGTACCAACCTTTTTGCCCCGAAGGTCTTCCAGACGATTGATGCGATTATCTGATGCGCGGACAACTATCTGCAGGGCATACACATAGTACGGGCGGGTAAACAATACAGACTGAGCCCTATCCGGAGTAACTTCAATACCATTAAGCGCTATATCAAAATCCCCCCGTTGGAGGGAAAGCAGGATGTTGTCCCATGCGTTCTGGAAGTGTTGTACCTTTACTCCCAATTCCCTGGCAATGGCCTCAACAAGCTCTACCTCAAAACCGATGATTTTTGAAGGGTGTGCGGGATCGTGAAATACATACGGGGCACCCCCTTCTGCGTCAAATCCCCAGGTTATCACACCAGAACTCTTTATCTTTTCAAGGGTATTTTGATGTGCAAATGCATTGGTTATGGACAAATAAAGTACCGAAAGGCAAATCTGTAATAAAGCAAGGTATCGAATTATAAAAAGTCTATACTTCATAGCAACAAATATAAGTCATTCATGAAATCTTCTCAAGATAAATCCTTGAAATAGAAAGGAATTTAGGCTATAATCTTGTCGGTCTAAACACGCCGTCTTTTATACGACGGGCATTGTTTTTGAGGAAGTGATTTTTACAAAAGAGTTCTTGCGGAATAATAGTTACCTTCCTGATAAAAGCCTCAACAGGTTGCAAAAGGACAAAACGGTTCCAGGTTTCGATTGCATCTCAAAGAAAAACCCTTGAGTTTTTCAGGTTTTCATGGACTATTGACAGAAATGAGAAGGAACTCTCAAGGAAAGAAATTCTTCTTATATCCTGCAGGCAGTCATTCTACTTCCCCACAATAAACTAGAAGGTATATCAAGGCTGAGCCAAATCGATCTAAAATCTGCTGTAAATACAAGGTGTTTATTATACCTGTTCATTTCCCGAAATCAATTGAAAGCACTTAGAAAATATTTTACATTTGAAAGAATACTATGGAGAAATTAGAAAAATTTAGACTATTGGGTTTATCAGAAAACACGTTAGATGCATTAAGGAAAAAAGGCTTTGAAGAGCCTACTCCAATCCAGCAAAAGACTATCCCGGCCCTCATGACAGGAGAAGTAGATATTATCGGGCAGGCACAAACAGGAACAGGAAAGACTGCAGCATTCGGACTCCCCATACTTGAAGGGATAAAAGAAAAATCAAAAATTGTTCAGGCACTTATTCTTGTTCCAACAAGAGAGTTGGCTATCCAGGTCTCAGAAGAGTTAAACTCTTATAAAGGACAAAAACTGCTGCAGATCGCGCCTATTTATGGAGGCCAGTCAATAGAAGAACAGTTTAGGAGGTTGAAAAAAGGGATTGATGTAGTGGTAGGGACTCCCGGAAGGATATTGGATCATATAAAAAGAAAAAGTCTCGTGCTGAAAAATATATCATATTTAGTCCTGGACGAAGCAGATGAAATGTTAAATATGGGATTTATTGACGATGTGGAAGAAATTATTAAAAATACCGGTTCAATGAAGAGAATGCTGCTCTTTTCCGCTACAATGCCAGGGAAAATAATAAGTATAGCAGAAAAGTATATGAAAAAATATGAGATGATTGGAGTAAAAAAAGAGCAGCTTACAACAAATTTAACAGATCAGATATATTTTGAAGTAGCACCTTCAGATAAATTTGATGCATTATGCAGGATCGTAGATTTTGAACACGAATTTTACGGCCTGGTATTTTGCAGAACGAAGATTGATGTTGATACTGTAGCAAATAAGCTTATAGAAAGAGGGTATGACGCAGAAGCGTTGCATGGAGATATCTCTCAAAATCAGAGAGAAATAATATTACAGAAATTCAGAAAGCAAAGAATTAATATCCTGGTGGCTACAGATGTTGCCGCCAGGGGTATAGATATTCATAACTTAACGCACGTAATAAACTACTCCTTACCTCAGGACCCTGAATCGTATGTCCATAGAATAGGAAGAACGGGTAGGGCTGGAAAGGAAGGGACTGCCATAACTTTTGTTACGCCCGATGAATATAGAAGACTTGTTTTTATTAAAAAGTTTGCAAAAACTGACATTCGAAAAGAAAAACTGCCGAAAATAGCAGATGTGATAAATCAAAAAAAATCCAGGATAAAGATACAACTTGCAAATATTATTAAGTCAGAAGATATGAATGGATATCTTGGACTTGCACAAGAAATGCTGAAGGAAAATGAGGCAGAAAAGATTCTGGCTGCCCTTTTAAAACATTCCTTTCAGGATGAACTGGATGAAAGTAATTATAATGAAATAAGAGATGTTTCTATTGATAGAAAAGGGACATCAAGGCTCTTTGTAGGATTAGGAAAAATCGACGGTATGACTCCCAAAAAATTAGCGGACTTCATAAAACAGCAAGCCAGAGTTTATAGAGAAAAAATAAAAGATATTCAAATATTTGATAAATTCTCTTTTATAACAGTTCCTTTCGAAGAAGCAGAAATAATACTGAATATTTTTAAAAAGAAAAAAGGCAGGAAAAGGCCAATTGTTGAAAGAGCAAAAAGATGAGAATGTTTACAACTATTCAATAATAAAATAGTCACCGAATCTCTTGGTGAGATTTCAATTTGTCGCAAATAGCAAATTCAGACTCGGCCTCCACATGCATACCCTTTTCCTGGTAAAGCAAACCTAAATTTTTATGAGCATCTATATCATCCGCATTGATATCCAAAACCTTTTTATAGGCATCAATGGCCTCGTCCTGTTTGCCGATCTTTTGATAAACAAGCCCAAGATTGAAAAAGGCATTCGCAATATTCGGATCGATTTCAACCGCCTTTTCCCAGCAAGGAATGGCAGTAGTATGCATATCTTTTTTCGCATAGGCATTGCCCAATTTATAGTATATCTCTGCATGATCGGGATAGATTTCTGTGACCTTTTCCCAGGTTTGTATGGCCTGGTCTGTTAAACCCTGTATATCATAAACGTCAGCGAGACTGGTCTGGGCGTCGAAATCGGTTGGGTTTATTTCAAGAACTTTGTTCCACATGGAAATGGCCTTATCCAGCCTGTTCTGGTTATAATATGCCACCCCCAGATTAAAATAGGCATCCGTATTTTTGGGATTAAACTCAACGGTCTTCCTCCAGGCAGCAATTGATTTTTCATGTTTCCCCACAGTAGCAAAGAGTTCGCCGGAATTGTAATAGGCCTCTGCATAATTGGGCTTGACATCGATGGCCTTGTTGTATTCTGACAATGCCTCTTCTAACATATCCTTTTCCGTATAAACCTCACCAAGCTTAACGTGCGCCTCAGCAATTTTTGGATTAAGCTTGATTGCTTTTTCCAGGGAGGCTACTGCATCTTCAGGTCTGCCTTCTTCGCTATAGATGAGTCCAAGGCTATAGTGTGCTTCTGCAAATTTTGGCTCTAATTCCAACACCTTTTGAAAAGCATCTGCTGCCTCACGGAGATCACCCTTTGCATAGAGCGCAACCCCCAGGTTATTAAAAGCCTCGGTATAATTTCTATTCAATTGAATGGCAGATTTGTGTTCACTGATTGACTTTTCAAGATTGCCCTGTTCATAATACAATATGCCGAGATAATTGCGGGCCTCTGCATCTTTAGGATTTAAATCAAGTGCTTGTTTAAATTCATCCATAGCCTTGTCAATTGATGTCTTCTTGTAATATGCTAATCCCAGCATGAAATGGGCATCGGCTTCTTTCGGGTCGATTTTGATTGCCCTTTTGAGATGAGTGATGCATTCGTTCATTATATCTTCTTCGTAATAGAGGAGTGCTAAATTATAGTGTGTATCTGCTACGGAAGGATCCAACTCAATACTTTCTTTAAATGCTGAGACAGACTCCGTAAACGCATTCTTCTTTTTGTAAGCGAGACCAAGGTCGTTGTAAGCATCTGCTCTTTCTGTTATTTGATTCGGTTTATAGTAAGATATGGCAGCAAGCAACTCGGCAATGGCTTCGTCCAATTTGTCATTTTCATAATAAACCTTTCCCAAATAATGACGCACTTCACCATCTTCTTTTATTCCTTCGGCAGCCAGCTTCAATTCCTCCAAGGCCTCTTCTGTCATTCCTTTTTTGAAGTAAGAAATCCCCACGGTCTTGTGCTGTCCTGGTGTAGTTGCTCCGGTGAACTTGTCAGTAATCGAATTCAGATACCCCCCCTTGGGTTTCTTTTCCGCCTTGGCATAATAAGGTGTTCTGCATGCTATGGGAAGAATGGCCAGCAAGAGATATATCCAGAGTTGTTTATTTCTTTTCACGATATTTTTAGGAAGCAAAATAATGGACGGATATAAACGTTGATTATTACTGTGTTATATCCCGTCATAGAAAACTCTATGTCGTAAATATTTAAAAATTCAATCTATCAAAGTAGTATCTTAATGTCAAATAGTTATTTCCAGGCTGTTTTCAGGCTTTTCTATGTCTTTTGATATTTTCTAATTTCTTTTGATTCTATCAGCATTTTCAAGTCATGCAAGGGAATTTACTTCTTGTATGTTTTTACCAGTTTTGCTATGTTTTTATGATTAGGTACGGCATAAGTACGACATGAATAAGGGGGGTATGGACATTACATGCATGGACATTTTTAATAATACCCCCTTGTGATAGAAAAACAGCAAAAAGGGTTTAAGCGAAAAATTTTCGCATTTCAGGTTGCATGGAAAACGGCGGGATGGAATATTTTTGCTGTTTAAAATAGCGTTTTAATGCGATAAAAACGATCCTAAGTATGGCAAACGTGGTTTAGGTCGATGTAAGCAATCCGACTGTTAAAAACATGTGTTTTCCAAAGCTTTTTGGTGGGTATTTTTGAATTTAAGAGGTTAATTAAGACCTTTGATAAGATGTATTTGGTTTGACAAGTAGAGTAAAGTTGTTAGAATACCGGCAAAACAACCTGTACCTGTTATGAGTCATGGTCATACAGGACGGTGATTAGATTGGATGGAAACATCCATGTAAAAAAGGCTGATTGTGGAAGCCATGACCTTCTGCAATTGGCCTTTTTTGTTGGAATAAAGAGGAAAAGAAATGGCTTCAAAGACATTAGGTAAAAAAATATCAGATAAAAAAATAAGTGATATGACTGTGAGAGAGTTTAAGAAACTTATAAAAGACACGGTCTTAGAGGTTATCGATCCTGATTATGGATTTGAATTGAGACCAGAGGTTGAAAAGGAATTGCTGAAATCAAAAAAGAAGAAAGAAAAGGGAATCCCACTTGAAACGGTAGTAAAGGAACTGGGGCTTGAATAAGTACCGCGTAATCATTCAACCAAAAGCAATTGATGAGTTATCAAAAATTGAGAAAAGAACGGCGAAAAGAATTACCAGCAAATTAAAATGGCTTTCTGAGAATGTTGAGGCATTAAACCTATTGCACTTACATGGTAACCTTGCTGATTTCTATAAATTACAAGTTGGAGACTATAGAATTATTTATGAAATAGACCATAACAAGAAAGTTATTACCGTACACAAAATAGGGCACAGGCGGGATATTTATAAATAAGCATGTGATTCGTATACAAGACTTAAGGAGTTAAAAATGAAAAGGTTAACTTGGGGAATATTATTCATTTTCGTTTTATTCACACAGATAAATGCGTATGCGGACTTACAAGTTTATGGTTATGTCTACGATGAAAATGATGTACCATTGGAAAATGTTAAAGTAAGCACAAAAGATAATTATAATATATTTACTGACACTACAAATGCAAATGGTTGGTATACTCTTGGCAGTTTTTACGAAGGTATTAAACCACAAAAATATACATTTAAGTATGAAAAATCAGGATATCAGAGCCTAACAAAAGAAATAGATTTTACTACTGTATCAGCCGAGTATAGCTATCAATTAGAAAGAGTTACATTAATAAAACTACCATCAACACCAACGCCAACACCAACACCGATAGCAACTTCAACACAAATAAATATTGCCGGTACTTGGAAAGGATATTTAACAATTCCAGAATGGGGTAGTGATTCAGTCACCGCATACCTGGAGCAAAATGGGAACAATATCACAGGAAAAGCCCTGACAATATCAAGAAGGGAGAGATGCTTCCGTATTACGAACAGCATCTTGGATTTAAAATAACCGAAATTAACTCCACGTATTATACAATTCCCTCCCCAAAATCCTTTGAAGGCATGCTAAAAAAGACGTCTCCCAATTTTGAGTTTACCGTCAAGGCGCATAAGTCCATGACCCATGAGATACGGGATAAAGATACAGGGGCATTCATTGATAATAAAGATGCCTTTGACCGCTTCTTATATGCCATCGAACCTTTAAAGAAAGAGAACCGGCTAACCGCAGTCCTTGCTCAATTCCCCTATAGCTTTCATGCAGTAAAGGACAACTATAACTACCTCCTGACTTTCAAAGAGAGACTGAAAGACATACCGTTGTTGGTAGAGTTTAGGAACTATTACTGGCATAGCGAAAGAGGTCTGACATTTCTTAAAGAGAACAATATTGGATACTGTATCGTAGACGAACCCAAACTCAAAGGTCTTATGCCATATAATCCAACGGCAACAACCGACCTGGGATACTTCAGGTTTCATGGCAGGAATACGAACTGGTTTGATGCATCAGTAGCAGAACGATATGACTATCTGTACACGTCAGAAGAATTGAAGTCTTTCGTACCCGATATAAAGAATATATCCGGCACTACCAGGAATACCTTAGTTCTGTTTATTAACTGCCATGCAGGGAAGTCGGTTAAAAATGCAATTGAGATGTTAAAGTTAATTGAGGGAAAAGCCGACTCCAACGGTTTCCCTTAATTCTTACTCTTGGAGAGTCATTTATTGGAGAAATGACAGATGGAAGACATACCAGAGACCGTTCAATGGGTTTTAGATTTTCTCAACATAAAGAGTAAACCTGGGCATCCCAACCAGTATATGTTTCCTTATGAACGCAGATACCTTAAGCGTCCACCATTGCCACAGGATGTATCACACCTTGTACTCGAACACGACAGAATCATAAACAAAGTTACAGGCTATGAATGGCAGATCATAAAAAAGAAGCCAACTATTAACATTTCCAAGATAGAAGAAGAACTTAAAAAGTTAAGAGAAAGGCGCAAAAAATTACTAGAGGAACACCATGAACTAATAGATTATTATGAGGATATGGTCAAAAAAAGTGAAAAAATTGTTCCAAAGCAAAACAATTCGGAAGTACTAAAAAGACTCGATTCAAAAAAAGATATAATATTTGGCGGCATTAATGCTGCTCCAAGTCTTAAGGATTTTAAGGAATTCTTTTTAAAAGCTGGAATAACACCTAAAAGAGGCGATGAACTCGTTACGGAAGATGGACGTCCTTTGTCATCTTTAAACCCAGAAATTAAACCTCCCGGAAGTTTTAACTTCTCTGACGAATGGAAACTACATTTTGAAAATAGGTTTTACAGCCAATTACTAGATATACGGGGTGAATTATCCAGAATTCTTGCTAATCTCGTATGGAATACAAAAACTTATGATAACGAACGTCCTGCAAGTGAAGTTTTACAGAGTTATATGGAAACAATCAGAAAACCTTATTTGGAATGGTGGAAAGAGGACGAATTACCGGCAGAAGACGAGGAAACATTTGATGGAAGGAAATACAGAGGTAGGAATACTCTGGTAATGGATAGTATGCAATATAAAAAACCATTTCCACACTACGGTATGATACCACATGCGATTTATGCCTGTATTCTGGATTTCGGAATTAACAATAAGGAATTACACTCACGTTTAAAGCAATGCCCGTTATGTGGGACATTCTTTATAAGAATTAAAAGCAAAGGACAGCCTAGAAAGTATTGTAAAGGATGCGAAGACATATTTAATCAACCTTCCAGAAAAAAGAATAGTAAGGCTTCACAAGAATGCAAGAGGCGTAAAAAAATAAGTGAGGTAAATAATAAAATTTCTAAACTTACTCATTACTTCGAAGAACGTGGCTATCCTAAAGAAGAAGCCAAGATTATGGCTAAAGAAGCGGTAAGAAACGGAGAAACCATTGATGATCATTTAAAACCAACAACTGATAGGTAATGGCTTTATTCCTGATTAAAGCTATTGCCCGATAATTTTGCAAAAGTATTAATAAATTAATAAAATCCTTCGCAGATTGGTCGTTGTCTTAACGATTTTATTTGCGAAGGATTTTTTTATTTGGGGGTTTAAGTTATGGTTGTAAAAGACGGTTACAGATTTGTTCAAGGTTTGATTCCAACGAAAATGCATAGGGAACTAACTGAGGTTAGCAGAAAAATGGGGCAATCCAGATCAGAAACTCTTAGGAATGCGATTGAGGCTTTCTTGAAAAATAAAAAATGTGAGTGTTCAGGAGACAGTAGAAATGCCTGAAAGAAATCATTTTACCAACGAAACAGAAAGCGAAGTATTTTTAAAATATGCTTTGGATTATGCAGCGTTAGGGTGGCCAGTCATTCCATTACACACAATTAACCAGAAAGGCTATTGTACCTGTGGCATGGCTAAAGATTGTGAAAGTCCAGGTAAACATCCAAAAACTAAAAATGGACTAAAGGACGCCACATCAGATATTGAGCAGATTAAAAAGTGGTGGCCGAAAGAATCAGCTTTACCAAGCAATATCGGTCTTGTGACTGGTGGTAAAAGTGGTCTTGTGGTCATCGATGTTGACGGCGATGAGGGCTTTGAGGCTTTAGGTCGGGAACGTATTAAAGACTTGCAAAATGAATCAGTACCATGCGTGAGAACAGGCCGGGGGGTACATTACTATTTTAAGTCAAAGACGCCGATAAAAACGCAGCCAGGCTTCGTCAATAAGGTCGATATAAAGGCAGAGGGTGGTTATGTCGTTGCCCCACCCAGTGTACATATTAGCGGGAGGCGTTATGAATGGTGTTAATCCAGATATAGTCTTGCCAGAAGTGCCGTCATGGGTGTTTAACAGACGGAATATCAGCGAAAAGATAACTGTTCCGAGAACGGCAAATAATTCTATCCCCGAAGGTCAACGGAATGATACGCTATTTAAGCTTGCCTGTAGTCTCAGGGCAAAGGATGTGTCCTATGATACGGCATTATCCACATTGGAAGCTGAAAACCAAAAGCGGTGTAATCCGCCATTGTCAGAAACAGAAGTTAAAAATATTCTCAATTCTGCTTATAGATATGAACTAACGGGAATTGTTAGTTTTAATTGTACTGATTTGGGTAACGCCAAAAGGCTGGTTTCACAATACGGACACATAATCCGATATTGCTTTGCCTGGAAGAAATGGCTTATTTGGGACGACAAGACCTGGCACATTGACAATAATGGCCAAATTCTGAGACTTGCAAAGGACACCGTTAAACAAATCTACACGGAAGCAGCAACGATCATCGATACACAACAACGGCAGAGTATAGCTAAGTGGGCAGTATTTAGCGAATCAGAACATAGATTAAATGCTATGGTATCGCTTGCACAAAGTGAACCGGGTATTCCGATTTCACCACAAGAGCTTGACGTTGGTGCATACTTTCTAAATTGCCTTAATGGATTGATTGACCTGAAAACGGGAATACTCAAACCGCATGATCCGAAAGACTTCATCACGAAGATAATACCTGCCGAATACAATCCAAGAGCTCCCTGTCCGACATGGATTGAATTTCTTGAAACCATTTTTAATTGGAATTACGACCTTATTCGGTATTTGCAGAGGGCTATTGGGTATGCCCTGACAGGTGATGTTTCCGAACAATGCCTTTTTCTTTTACATGGTACAGGAAGTAACGGCAAAACTACTTTCTTGGCATGTTTAGGGATGTTGCTTGGTGACTATGCACAGGCTGCGGATTTTGAAACATTTCTTATCAGAAAAAACGAAACAATTCGAAACGACCTGGCAAGGATGACAGGCAAACGATTTATTTCAGCTGTTGAAACAGAAGGCGAAAGGCGACTGGCTGAAGTATTAATCAAACAGCTAACAGGCGGGGATACCATTACGGCAAGATTCCTTTTCGGTGAGTATTTCGACTTTCGACCAACATTCAAGATATGGCTGGCCGCTAACCATAAGCCTAATATCAAGGAGACGTATTCGGCTAATTCCATTTACCGTAACCATTCCAGAAGACAAAAAGGATCCCAAACTTTTGGAGAAGTTGAAAGACGAAATGCCTGGGATACTTGTTTGGGCTGTCCAGGGTTGCCTTGAATGGCAGCGCATTGGACTGCAAACACCCGATGAGGTAAAATCCGCAACGAATAGTTGTCGTGAGGAAATGGACGTTATCGGGGCGTTTCTTTCAGAATGTTGCATTTTAACACCAGAGGTAAAAGCTAAAGCAGGCGACCTGTATGAATTATATAAAAAATGGTGTGAAAGTAATGGTGAATTCCTGTTAACGCAACGTATTTTTGGATTACGGTTGGCAGAACGGGGTTTAGAAAAAGTGAAATCAGGGGGTAATTTTTGAAAAGGTATCGGCATTAAACAAACGTGAAATCCGTACCCATGCGTACCCATGTACCCTTAATTCTCTAAAGTTTTTTAGATTTTTCTCGTATAGGGACTTTCCAGACTTATGGGTACAAGGGTACGTAAGGGTACGAAGTTATTTTGATTTTCTTTTATTTGTTTTGATTTATTCAGCTTTAACTTTTTGAGAGGTAAAAAAAAATGTCGAACGTGATAGGCGAAATTTGTAAGAAGGAAGGTGAAAAGATACTGGTGTCTATGAAGGAATACAAGGGCTTTGATTACCTGGACATTCGTACCTTTTTCTTGAACGATAAAGACGAATGGTGTTTCACGAAGAAAGGTATAACGTTACCACCTGCAAAAATAAGCGAATTGGTAAACATACTTCAAAAGGCAAAAGGACATATAAAACTTAATAAAGAGGGCTAAATATGGATGAGAAAATAGAAAAATTCAACGGCAAGCTTCTTACCCCACAAGAAGCGGGTGACTATTTAGGTATTAAGCTTAGCAAGGTCTATCAAATGTGTATGAAACGTGAAATACCGTTTGTGAAAATCGGACGGCTAAACAGATTCAGACGTCAGGACTTGGATAAGTGGATTGAATCGCATATTCAAGGGGCAAATGATGTACATTAGAAAGAGCAAGGAAGAACTCCAAAGGGAATGGGCTGAGTTTCAGAGAGAGCAAGAAAAGATATTTGATGAACTGCTTATTGAAAAAGGTATAAAGAAACCAGAACAAATAAAGAATGACAAAAATGAGTAATGCCTTAAAGAGTCCTGTTAATCGCTTTGGTGGTAAATTCTATTTGCGGGATTTTCTTGTCCAGCATATACCACAGCATACACTTTATTGTGAACCGTTTTGCGGGGCTGGACATTTATTTTTTGCCAAAGAACCTTCTCAGGTGGAAGTTATAAACGATATTGACGGTTATTTGATAGGTTTCTTTGAACTCTTAAGGAATGATACGAAAAGGTCAAAGCTGATACAAACACTTGATAGCATGCTGTATTCAAGAAAACTCTGGCAAGATATACGTTTTAGGTGGAAGGCTGGAAATATCCCTGTAGATGAGATTGATAGGGCGGCATGGTGGTATTATCTCAATAAAACTACCTTTGCCGGTGATCAGAAGCGGGGCGGGTTTGCAATACCTTCCGTAACTGGCCGTAATCCAGCACAATCATTTAGAACGGCAATTGATACCTTTGAGGATGTAGCCAGAAGGCTTAAGAACGTTACCGTTGAGAATTTACCTTATGCGGAATGTATCAAACGGTATGACAGTCAAGACACCCTGTTTTATTGTGACCCCCCTTATTTGAATGCAGAACACTATTACGGTAATGATTTCTTTAGCCAGGAAGGCCACTATAAGCTTGCAGAACTCTTGAGCGCGGTAAAGGGTAAAGTTATGTCTCACACTATCAGAATGGCCTATACGATGAATTATACAAGGGCTGGAATCGGTATGAGTATCAATCTTTTAAGGGTAGTCACAAGTCTACAGGTGAGTCTAAGCCAGTAACGAAAGAAATTTTACTCTGCAACTTCACAGTTAAACAGAAGTCCTTATTTTCCGGCAATTAAGGAATGAATATGAATTGGTATGACTTTCTATTCTGGATGATAAGTTTTGAACTAACAAGGGCGGTTTGCTGGATGATCTGGACGGTCTTGCAATGGCATTAATGCGTATGCTTAGAATGCTTCTGGCTGTATTTCAACCAGGCAAGAAAAATAAGGCAAGATACGATCACTATGGCGTAAATAATTCCAAGTCCTGTCATTTTTCTGTCTCCTGTTTATCAATAACGAGACCAACGATAACCGGGATTATGGTTGCTATTATTCCAACAACCAATATCCAGTATTTTAAATTAGCAGGGTTTGCAAATTGAGCTACCACTAAGGCAGCAAAATCAATCTTGGCTATATCGTAAAAGAATTTGGCAAGATTGGTCTTTTGTTTCTCATTCATACGTCTCATAGAATAATACCAATTTCACTAAAACACGTCAAAAGAAAAAAGGATAGATAAAAACAGTTAACAATAAGAAAGGTAAACAATGCCATTACCTAAAATTGAGCGAAAGATTGATGTTGAGGAAGCGTTAAAATTGCGTATTAAGCATAGATTATCCTTTGAGGAAATAGGGAAAAGATTCGATTGCAGCGCACAAGCGGTACAACAACGTTTATCCAAGTTTCTGGCTATTCTCAAAGACCCTGATGTACTCCGGGCATACGAAGAAAACAAGTCGGCTATTCTAAGCAGTATTGAAATGGAGATGTTACAGAAGATGCTTGACCCAGAGACTTTACAAAAGGCTAGTCTCAATAATACTGCTTATACGTTCCAGCAAGTTTTTAACGCCAATAGGCTTACAAAAGGCCAGGCAACGGAGATTCACGACCAATTCACATTTCAAGCATCGTTAGAGGAAATTCGTAAACGCAAAGAGGAACTTTTAAAAGAAATACATGTAGAAGAAATAAAGACTCATGAAAAGACATGAAAAGAAATAAAAATATCCTTGCAATAACTGAAAAGGTACGGTAGGACGTACGGAAAATGAGGCGTTGGACGGAACGCATGAATATAATACCTGGTACCCGGCTTACCAGGTAGCGAAGGCAACGGCATCCTGTACCGTCCTACAGGGTGTTAGTTGCCTTTTTTATTTCAGAAAGGACGGTGAAACAATGGCTGTTAGGTATCGCAAATATTTCCAGCAATGTAAGCCTATTCCCTGTAATGGCAGACAGGGGAAGTATTGTCCAGGGGATCGGCCTAAGAAGGAAAACGGACAGTATAAGACCTGTGGGACATGGTGCATTGAATTCTTTGACGATCGGAAGGAATGGCAATCCCTGACCTTCAAGGACGTAAGGAACAAGACGGAAGCAGAGAAACGACTGGCTATGTTTATTGGTGATCGGGAACGTGGCAAACTGCAATTGCCAAAGAAAAAGGTTATTTCTACCCTTGCCGAATATTGCCAAAGATATTTAGAGCATTACAAAAGTGATAAAGAAAACACACGACTTGGAAGAGAGCGGGCGGTAAATGCCTTAACGAAGTATTTAGGGGATTATCGGCTGGATAAATTGACACCGTTTATCGTTGAGCGATTCAAGCTTTCCAGGCAGGAAACAGACAAAGTAGGTGCTATCACGGTTAATCATGACCTGGCTATACTGTCGCATTTATACAATACGGCCATAAAAGAGGGCGTCATTGATGGAAACCCATGTAAGGACGTTAAACGGCTAAAGGCAATGCAGTCCAGAGACAGGGTTTTATCTGAATCAGAGATACGTATATTGTTGAACACATTACAAGGCCGTGACCGTATGGCAGTCTTACTTGGCTTGTTTTGTGGATTACGGCTAAACGAAACATTAAAGTTAACATGGGATAATTTTGATTTTACCAGAAACCTGTTAACGCTTACTCAATCCAAGACAGGAAAACAAGTGACTGTTCCCTTGTCCGATTTCATGCTAAAGGAACTAACAGGCTATAAGGGCAATTGTAAAAGCAATAATCTGTTTGAGGATTCAGAAATAAACCAGTCGCTCATTACATGCCGTAGTAAGCATTTTAAAGAGTTGTTTGAACAACTGAGAATTCATGGCTTTACTTACCACTGTCTAAGACATTCCTTCGCCAGTTTACAGGGTGACTTGGGAACCGGCGCCGTTACCGTAAAGGAAATGCTGAGACATAGCGATCTGCGTATGACCTTGAAATATTCCCATATTGGATTAGATAGTAAGAGAAAGGCATCACAGGCTTTAACAGACCATATCCTAACCATGAGTGAAAGGGCTGTAACACCGATGATATCCCAAGCGGGTACGGCATAAGTACGACATGGGCAAATACAGGTTTTTATATACTCTTGTTGCGGTAAGACTTACAGAAGACAGGCAAATAACAAATAGTTATTTCCAGGCTGTTTTCAGGCTTTTATGCGCGTTTACTGTGTTCGGTATGCCTTGATTTTACCAGTAATCTCTGGGTCATTCAAAGGAATTTAATCTTTGTCCCTTTTCACCATTTTTCGATATCTTTTTATGATTCGGTACGACAAAAGTACCGGGTTTTTTACAACACTGGAAAGTAACAACGTATTTACAAGACATAGATCTGATGCAGATAAAACTGAAGGAGTTTTTGCACGGCATGGTATGAAAAGGTTCTTTTTCATGCCTTTTTGTAAGCTTTTCTTCGTGACCTTCGTGTTTTGTGGTTAAAACTCTTTTCGGGGAATGCGAAAGAAAAAAAATCCCGAAGGGATGATATGCTTATAGGAAAAAACCGCAATACATCATATAACCCCGAAGAGGTGGAATATAATAGCAAGAACAACAATAACAAGAATATATTATCTCTTCGGGATTAAAAAACCATTGGTTAATAAAAAAAGAATTATATAAAGAATTCATTTTACTGGGCAGGCAAATGAAAAGCGATGTTGAACTTCTCATGCAACAAGAATGGAAAGAAAATCATGCTGCCTCAAACCTAAAAGAAATGGATGAACAAATTTCATTGCTCATTCGCAACCTCGAAGCTCAGTTTCGATCGGGGTGTGAAGGGGTTTCAAATGTCAGAACGAAATGCGTTGGAGTTATGCAACTCAATGTCTAGACCATTAAAATTACACAGATTCTTCAACCTCATAAGGTATGATTAAGATTGGTACATCAGGTTTTTTCTTTCCAGATTGGGTAGGTGCCATTTATTCTGCTAATGTAGGGAATCCCTTCTCCCTTGGCCCGATTAATCCTGGAGAGGCCATCCTGGGCGTAGGCTGTGGCGCAGGATTTGGCCTCATCGTCGCAAGTAGATTTATTGGTAAAACGGGACGGGTATGCGGAATTGACCTTACGCCGGAAATGGTAGAGAGCGCCCGGATGAACCTGAGATGAGCGGGTGTGTCTAATGGCGCAGTTCATCTTGCGGGTTCTGAAGCGATCCCTTACGACAGCGTCTTTGACGTGGTGATTTCCAATGGCGTGCTGAATTTCTTACCAATGAAGGAGAGGTGTTTTCGGGAGATATACCGCATCCTTAAGCCCAATGGCCGTCTTCGGTTTGCAGATATCGTCTTGAAGTTGGATCTTCCTGCCGGGATAATTAACAGTCTTGAGACTTGGTCGGACTGAATTGGGGGTGCGATCCCGGTTCGGGATCTTGTCGGGTTAATGAAGAGTGTGGGCTTTGTTCTGGTGGAGTATGCAGGGACGACCGGCATGATAACCTCCAGGTATACAATCGGAGCGACGTTTCGGACATGCAATGGTTCTTTTAAATGAAAGAAACGCCATTCCTAAACGAGTTTTTCATTTCCAAAGTATGGCTTATTTGAGAAAAATACAGTGCCTTATAAAAGAAATATTTCTGGTATATGACAAATTGATGAATAGTTTTTTTCGCTGTAACCCGGCGTCCTGGTGATCAGAAAAGTTGCCTCGGATCTGATTTACTACTGAATCATTGAATTGTTATCTTTTTTACAATGGATCCAATCGAATCAATAGCAGAGGCATGTTCAGAAAAGGAGGCTTTTCCCCCATTTTGAGATAGCCATTCTACAGAAACAGAATCATCTGACTGATTGAACGCAACATTTGCATAATTCGCCAGTGGATTATATAAAAACTTTATTTGAGCAAGATTTACTCCCGCTTTGTATAGTTGATTAATAATAGTTTCAAGGCTCTTATCATGGGTGGCAATTATGACAAATTGTAGGTCCTTCAGTTGGTATGGATAGATGTCATAATATTGGATTCTCTTTATTAACTCTTCCAGAAGGCACGTTTTTTTCCCCCATGGCAAATATTTTACCAGGAGAGGTTTTTGATAAATTTCGTCTGTTGGGCTAATATGGACAAGATACCCAAATTTTTTTGGATAATAAATGATTATTGAAGTACACGGTCCAACCCCTTGCGTTTCAAGTACTTCTCCCGATCTTGTCATACAGAACTCATTCATATCAACCCTTTTCCCTTTTTTGTCCCTGCTCATTTCTTTTCCAGATGCGTTAATTTTGGAAGCCATGTTGGTATAATACTCTACTATCCTGGGAAGGTAGAATTTTTTATGTCTTTGATAATGATTTGAAACAGCTTCGTCTTCGTCAATCTCAGCAATGATTATCCAGGAATGCCCGAAGACATCAAATTGTTCGAAAGAACTGAGAACCCTTACGCCCCGGTAATCATTTATTATCATTTTCCCGGTTTCTCTGGTAAGGGCTAATCTGATAGCTTCTGTATCGATTTTCAGTTTGAGAATAGTACTGTCTTCAATAAACCTCGAATCGGTTAGCATGAGTTTGTTCTTGTTTACAAGGTAAACTTCACCAGTCCTCCCCAGACCTTCATGATCAGAAAGTATGGCGTTGATTTTATTGATGGGGAATTGGAGTGCCAACCACCCGAGCATTTCGTTGTTTTCCTGTACTGGTTTCAGAAAAAAGGCAGCGGGCTCGTCTGATGGGAAATAAAATTCATAATCCACAAATTCACTATCCGGATTATTTTTCATGTGCTTTGCCAGTTGCGTATCAGAGAATTGTCCGGTAAAAAGATTTGTGTGGTAGTCTGCCTCATGTTTGATACTGTGAAAAACAAAACCCTTATTGTCTACGAAAAGGATATCATAAAAATCTCCATATTTTTTTACATAATGCACATCCATTTCATACTCTAACTTGTAAAGAGATGGGGCATCTGCCCTCGTTGGATTTGAATTATAGTAGTTTCTCATTACAGTGAAACAATGTAATATTTTATCGTCTTTGTTCACCCCATGAACTGTTTGTTTTATCTTGTTAAAATAGTCGATTATTTGCCTTTTCTTTGTTATTTTGATGTTATCGAGGACGCCGAAATATGTTTCTGTCTCGTCATGCTGCGGTGATTGAGCACAACCGAAAAGAACAAGAAGTAGAAAATTGCATGTTATCAAACAAGCAATGTTTTTGGATGTTTTGAGGGTATTCATCAATAGAGTTTTCACACTATCTCCATCTAAATAAAATGAAAATTCCTAACCTGAACAAGTCGGAAAAGACAAAATCAGAGGCACGAAATTCGTGAGTCAACCCTGTCAGGGTTTAGAACCCTGACAGGGTTAATTTTAAGTTGCATGGTCTAAATGCATTGACTTTTCTTCCATACACAGATAAACAGGAACGTCTTTACTGCGCTTGCGAATCCAGGATGTCATATTTTTGTATATGAAAGCCCTAACATCCCGTGGATATCTGAGTTTGCCATCGTGGCCAACGAAAAATTCCTCATCGAGTATTGTGTTATCTGGAAAACGATTTTCAATGATCTTTTTCAGTCGTGGTGTCATGCGCAGTGTTCCAAGACTTATCCATGCGATATCTCCTCCATCGATGGTATCAAAGATGTCATTAATCAATGTTTCATAATCGGCTTCCCATTCTGGGTAGTAAATAATCGGGTCAAAATGGAAGGCGACCCTGTATCCGCAATCAACGCATTTCTGTGCAGCTGCTAAACGTTGAGGTAACGTAGCGGTAAAATATTCAACGGTGTCCACAATAAGCTGGGGGTTCATTGACCAGGAGACGACTATATTGTTTGCCCCCGGCACTGAGGTCAAAAGCCCGATATTATCGCTCTTTGTTTTAAACTCGAACGTGCTTCTGGGATAGTGACGAAAGAATTCGACGATCTGCGGTGAGTATCCTGTAATGTGATCAAAGATCAGAGAATCGGTTAACTCGCACGAGCCGCAACGGATGTCATGCTTCAAATTCTGAAAAGCCAAAAAAAAGTCCTCGATATTGGCTGGCAGGATAATGCCGGGTGAATTGATATAATCCTGCAAAACACAATAAGAGCATTCATACACACATCCACTTCCCAGATTAACAATAAAATAACCACATGATGCAGATTTGCTGGAACAAGGACACCGTTTATAGAAATCATAGTTCTCGCGCACAAGGTAAAAATTCTCTGACCTTCTGTTATAGTCTTCGATGCTAAACTGTTTCTTCTCCGTATGTTCTTTATAAGTCTTGATTATTTCAATATTGCTCTTTGGGAATTGAGCTACTACCCTTTTCACCATTTCAGTATGCAAAACAGATTCTTCTATGAACAGATTTCCGGGGTTGATCCGCGGTTTCAAAGTAACATCCACTTGCAATGCCGGATTAATGCTAATATCGGGAAAAGACGGCCTGATTTTATGGCCCTTAACGGCAAGAGATGGATAACGTCGTTTCAGAAGATAATCTTTCAGCAGGGAAAATCGACTTGGTGGTTTTGGCAAGCGCTCAGCTACCTCTGTATAATCTATGCGTTCACGCTTGGCAATCTCAAACAGAAGCCGGGAGACCTCTTGCTGTTTATTTACGCCGAGGTAAGGGTAGTTTGTATTGACAAAAGTCTTGATTTGTTCAGGATTGATAATCACAGTAATATTTCATCTGAAATTATCCCTCACTTTTATCATCTCCTGCAAGGGGGTGAGGAATCTTTTCTGCAAACGATGGGAAGACTTTCAGGGAGGGGATATATTCCCATGCGCTTCTGCGAGCCTTCCGATCATAAAGGTTTACATTGAAAATTATTTTGTTGTATTATTGTGATAAATGTGTCATCAAAATGTCAAAATAATTTTCTAAAAAAGTATTAAACAATTCCTGGAATATTCCGATAATAAAAAATGCTTCATGTCATTCTTTTTATAGATCAGGACGGTATGAGAATATCATTTTCCAGTTCCGGCTGTATCCATAAACCCTCATCAATATAAGGAGGAAATTATAATGATAGGCAATATTACGCCAAAAATGTCCGTTGATAATAATATAGAGATGGTAAAAAAAGCTATGGACTTCATGAAGATGCAGGGTGAAACGGTATTAAAGCTCATCGAAGAACAAAAACAGGCAAATGAAAGTTTTAGCAATCCAGAAGGGGTTGGTAAAAATGTTGATGTTTATGCTTAAATGAGTTTAGATCCGAAATTGTTGTGATAAAACTATCCGGAAATTCATCTTTGATGTTTCACCATCGAAAGATGAATACAAAGCATACTTTTGAGTATGTAATTATTTAAAGATTTTCCACTCTTCTTTACTTCCACCCTTTTCACTCGTATCCCATACCTTACCGGCACACCCTAAATTTTTTGATTGGGAATGTGAAATTGCGTTCACGTAAGGATAAACTTGACAAAAGCAGGTGTGAATCTTATAATCCCAAAGTGCCTGACATTTCAGAATGAGAACATGTTATTGTTTACAATTATTGACATATTTTCCATAAAAATTCTCGAAGAAGGATAACTACGTTGCTTCAAATATCTTCATCTTATTCCCTTGCCCTTTGTGAAATATTGGTCATTGATTGTTTCAACGATTAAAGGGTCACTTCATTAAATACCGCAAATAGCTTAAATTGTAAATAGAGTAGTATTGTTGGAAATGTATAGCCGTTGATAACGGAATAATTTTAAAAAATGATTGATAAATACTTATCTTGTATATTTATGAGAATCAGCGTTCAGATTAATTTAAGAATGAATTATGAGCAAACTGTTTGACACAATAAAGATCGGTCAGATGACTTTAAAAAACAGGATAATCATGTCTGCCATGGATCTGGGATTTACCTCGGATGGCACTATCAATGGCCGGATTATCAAATTTTACGAGGAACGGGCAAAGGGTGGCATCGGTTTTATTGTCGTGGGTGGTTGTTATCCGGAAATGAATGGTAAAGTCTGGAAGAGTATTATTGGGCTGGATAGGGATGAACTCATTCCCGGATTAAGAAGATTAACCGATACCATTCACTTGTATGACGTCCGTGTGGCAGCGCAACTTCTCCATGGTGGCAGAAGCGCATCGTCTTTTTTTACAAAGATGCAGCCTGTTGCGCCCTCCTCACTAACACATAGAAGTATTAAGCAGGAACCCCATGCCTTAACGGTTCCCGAGATCAAAATTGTTATTGATAACTATGTCAGTGCTACCGTGAGGGCAAAAAAGGCAGGTTTCGATGCCGTGGAACTTCACGGTGGGATGGGATATCTCATTAATCAGTTTCTCTCAAAAGCTACCAACAAACGTGATGATGAATACGGTGGAAGCCTTGAAAACAGGGCCCGTTTTGCCAGAGAAATGGTTCTTGCGATAAGAGAGACTGTCGGGAAGGATTATCCTATTATTTTTAGGATGTCAGGGGATGACTTTGTAGAAGAAGGGCTCAAGATAGACGAGAGTATAGAAATTGCCAGGATTTTAGAGAAGGCAGGTGTGGACGTCTTTAACGTATCTCCCGGCTGGCATGAGAGCAAGACGCCGATCATGCTGATGGTTATTCCGCGGATGGCTTATGTATTTCTTTCAGAGAAGATCAAATCTCAGGTAAAAGTCCCAGTGATTGCCTCTGTGAGGATAAATGATCTTCAATTGGCTGAAGAGATTTTAGATAATGAACAGGCCGATATGGTGTCTATCGGAAGACCGCTCATCGTAGACCCCGAATTACCGAATAAATATAAAAATGGGCAACTTGATGACATCAGGACATGTATTGCATGTAATCAGGGATGTTTCGATTCCCTGCTTAATTTTAAGCCCGTTTCCTGCACGTATAATGCAATAGCAGGACATGAGGGTGAATATAAGATAACCAGGACGAACAGACCCAAAAAAGTTGTAGTCGTGGGTGGTGGACCTGCCGGGATGGAAGCAGCCCGCGTTCTGGCATTAAGGGGACATGAAGTTACACTCTACGAAAGAAATAACCAGTTGGGTGGCCAATTACGATATGCCTTTATTCCTCCCGGACGTGAAGAAATACAAAATATTATAACGTATCTGGAAAGGCAGATTTCAAAGCTTCAGGTAAAGATAAAAACCGGAATGGAGGCAGATTTACAGATCATAAAAGAAGAGTGCCCTGATGCGGTAATTGTGGCTACGGGTGGGAATCCTATAATGCCTGGTTTCCCTGGAATAAAAGGGAAAAATGTATATGCTGCCAGTGCGGTATTGGATGGGGGGGTGTCCGTAGGGAAAGATGTTGTTATTATTGGAGGGGGAACGGTTGGCTGTGAAGTGGCTTTACATGCGGCCAGACAGGGTGCAATGAGACCGGATGTGGCTTGCTTTCTCCTCAAACAAAAGGTTATTGACGCCAAAGACGTAATTGAGTATACGACAAGGGGAAATAAGAATGTTACTATGCTGGAGATGAGGAAAAAAATAGGAGGTGGGTTTGGCATCTCCACAAGATGGATTATTCTCAAGGAGTTAAAAGATGCGGGTGTAAAAGAGATAACGGAAGTACAAGTAAAAGAAATTGTAAACAACCCCGGAGAAAACGGGCGAAGAAATGGGGGCGTGATATATGAAAAGAATGGAGAGGAACATTTTATCAAGGCCGATACCGTTATCATTGCAGTGGGATACAGCCCTAATACCGATCTACAAAAGCAATTGGAAGGTAAATTCCCGGAAACATACTTCATTGGCGATTGTGTAAAAGTGCGTACCGCACTTGAAGCCATTCACGAAGGGTTTGAAGTGGCTTTTAAAATATAAAAACATTCGGAAAATATAATTATGATTAAAGAATATTCACCATTTACGCCGGGTGTTCCTGTGCCATTAGAATTTTTTATTGGCAGAACCGAAGAAATACAAAGAAGGACAAAGAACGCGGACCCGGGAGTTACGAATTTACCAATGAACTTTATTATTTATTCTTCTGGTTACAAGCCCCTCCGAAATTATCTGGTGAATAAGTGCATATATATATATGTGTGTTTAAAACTTACATGAACAAATACTAAATTTGTAAATAAAAATGAAAGACATCCGTATGAACCGTGGTGATAACTCCGGTTATAACCACATCGAATTTGAAGAAATTTCCGGAGATAATGGTAAGGCAATTGGCATTATCTCCATGAAAAAACCTCCGCGAAACTCTATAGGTTCATGGCTTTTGGATGCCATTTACGACAAAATGGATCAATACGAGGGAGATGATAAGATTGGCGCTATTATCATTGCCAGCAAACTTAGGGGGGTCTTCAGCGATGGCGCTGACCGTGACGAGCTCTTTGGTTCCTGGATCTCTGGCCTTGTGGCCGAAAAAAACTACGAGCGGTTTAAACGCGCACATGACATGTTCGTAGAAATTGAAAATTGCAAAAAACCCGTTATCGCCGCTATTAACGGTGTTACAATCGGGGCAGGCCTGGAGCTTGCCATGCTATGTGACCTGCGCGTTGCATCAGAACTTTCATTTTTCAGTCTGCCAGAGGCAAAACCTGAATTGAGCATTATCCCAGGCCTGGGTGGTACACAGCGCCTGCCTCGCTATATTGGTGCAGCCCGTGCCAAGGAGATGCTGTTCCTGGGAAAGATGATTCGTGCCGAAACAGCCCTGGAGTGGGGTCTTGTCAACCAAATATCACCTCATAAAGAGGTGTTAGATCATGCCGTAACTTTGGCAAAGACTTTACTGGAAAGGGATGCGAGGGCACTCAAAGAGATGAAGAAGTGTATTAACTTTGCTGTAGAGAACGATATTCTCAAAGGCATCGAATATGAGGTAGGGCTCTTTGCAGAGATGATGCGCCTGAAGCTCGTGAACAAAAACAAACAAAATAACGATGGTACTCAACGAAGATAACTGCCATAATGTCTCTATGGCTATCGAAAAGGAATGGCTGGAGACCAACGGAATTGGCGGTTATGCCTCCTCTACGATAATCGGGGCCAATACAAGACGTTATCATGGTCTGCTCATGGCCGCAACGAGACCTCCCCTCGGACGTACCCTAATGCTCTCCAAATTAGAAGAATTTCTTTCCATAGAAGACAAAGAGTTTCCGCTGTCAACAAACCTCTATCCTGATGCTGTCTATCCTTCCGGATATAAAAATCTTACCCAGTTTAGCTTAACACCGTTTCCGACATTTCATTATTCTATCGACGGAATACATGTCAAAAAAATCGTGTTTATGGTTCATGGAGAAAACACTACCGTAATCCTCTATCAGGTAAAAAGTAGAGACAAACTGCCGTCCACCCTTACTATGAAGGTGAGAGTTATGGTAGCGTTTCGGGACTATCACTGGCTCACCAGGGAAAATCCGTCTTTTAAGACGGACTACAAAATTCTGGCAAATGGAATATGTTTACAACCTTACGATACACTTCCACCCCTGTATCTCTTTTTTAATGCACAATCAATGGATAATTCTTCATTTTGGTATAAAAATATGGAATATCCAAAGGAGATCGAACGCGGTATGGATGCCCACGAAGGCCACTTCAGTCCCTTTGCACTGCACTTTGATTTGAATAAAGGGACGGATTGCTATGTTGTGGCCTCTACAAAAGAATATGACACATTAGATGTTTTTGAATTATTAAATAAAGAAATAGACCGCAGGAAGAACATACTATTGAACTATCGTCTCAGCCAAACGGAAAATAGGGATCAGGGGTCGGGGATCAGGGATCAGAAAAAGGAACACGAACACCTGACACCTGGCACCAGACAGCCGACACCTTTCAACGAACTTGCCAAATTGGTTGAATCATTGTTGGCCGTCTCAGACAGTTTTATTGTGAAACGGGGAAATAATAAAAAGAGCATCATTGCTGGATATCACTGGTTTGGCGATTGGGGACGTGATACGATGATCTCACTACCCGGGCTTACTCTCATACGGGGCAGATTTGAAGACGCCAGAGAGATATTACTTTCCTATGCCCGGTTTGTTGACAAGGGGATGATACCTAACCGATTCCCCGATTATGGTGAGATGCCTGAATACAATACCGTTGATGCATCGTTGTGGTACATTCATGCTGTATACCAGTACCTGCGCCTTGCAAAGGATTTGGAGACTATTCGTAAGGATCTCTATAGTGTGTTAAAAGAGATCATTGAGTATTACAGGAAAGGGACACGCTATAACATTCATATGGATTCAGATGGGTTAATCCATGCCGGTGCCGAGGGAGTGCAACTAACGTGGATGGATGCAAAGGTGGGTGATTGGGTTGTGACTCCCCGCAGGGGAAAGGCCGTGGAAATCAATGCCTTGTGGTATAATGCCTTGAAAATCATGGCCTTCTTTGCTCGTGAGATGGATTTAAGCGAGGAAGGTAATGAGTATAATTCGCTGGCCCAAAAAGTAAGCGAATCATTTCATAACATCTTTTGGTTTGATAAGGGACAATATCTCTATGACTGTATCGACGGTGAAATAAGGGATAAGGCCATTCGACCGAATCAGATATTTGCCGTGAGCCTGCCATATTCGATGCTATCCATACAAAGACAAAGGAGCGTGATAGAAATCGTAAAAACACATTTATTAACACCGTATGGTTTGCGAAGCCTGTCACCGGAAGACAAAGACTACATCAATCAATATCATGGAAATCAGTATGAGAGGGACAGGGCGTATCATCAGGGTACGGTATGGGCATGGCTGATAGGCCCATACATTTCAGCCTACGCCAGGGTATATGCAGGCAGTGAAGATACCCCAAAATATCTCAAAGGATTATTCGGGCCGTTTTATGCACACTTATTTGAAGCGGGTCTGGGGACTATTTCTGAGATATTTGATGGGGACCCTCCGCATACACCCCGGGGGTGTATCTCACAGGCATGGAGCGTAGCGGAGATATTACGGGTTTATTTTGAACATATTTACGGGGCTTGACAATGAGTATTATAAAAATTGTTAAGACATGTCCGTAATCCGGTAACCATCCAGAATCTGGCATACGAATAGTTAACGAGAAGATTCGTATGTTTTAGCTTTTTTAGAAAAACTTCAACAGGGAATTCACTTTTCCCTGTGTTGATTTGAACAGGGAGTCTATTTACTCATAACCTTTACGGTTACTGTCATCTTAAGATCAGCTGATTCATCTTTAAATTTGATCTTTGCACCACCGATCCTGTCTGTAGCTGTAATCGTGAATCTGGCCTCGCCGTTAGCGTCTGTTACAGCACTGTTCGGTGTGATCGTTATCCGTTTTTTACCAGACCTAATATTCCACGTTATCATTTCACCTGGAAGAGGGGTACCGTTCTCACAGAACACTGTTATTGTTTCTTCGGCGCTTTCCTCTGTTTGTAGCCTTAGTCTTTTTGGAAACGCCACTAACAGGTTGGCTTCGCATGTTGGTGGCGGTGTCAGTGCGGGTGTTGGCGTTACAACAGATGACAATGCGAAATCAGCCCTGGTGTTCTTGCCTGTTATTACCGTAGCAGACTGGGATGCAGATGCATAGCCTGTTGCAGACGCAGTAAGGGTGTAATCTCCGGCAGCAATGTTGCGAAATGTGTAGGCACCGTTTTTGACCGTAGCGGTCGTAAGCCCCGTATCGGTCGATACCGTCGCACCAACAATACCTGCCCCTGTTCCTAGGTCTGTTACCTGACCTCCAAGGTTACCTGTTCCATGCGTCGGGGTTAACAATGGCGTTGGTATTGGTGTGGGTGTCCCTCCGGATGACAATGCGAAATCAGCCCTGGTGTTCTTGCCTGTTATTACCGTAGCAGACTGGGATGCAGATGCATAGCCTGTTGCAGACGCAGTAAGGGTGTAATCTCCGGCAGCAATGTTGCGGAATGCGTAGGCACCGTTTTTGACCGTAGTAGATGTAAGCCCCGTATCGGTCGATACCGTTGCACCAACAATACCTGCCCCTGTCCCGGTGTCCGTTACCTGCCCTCCGAGATTGCCTGTTCCGGGTGTTGGTGTGGGCGTCCCTCCAGATGTCAATGCGAAATCAGCCCTGGTGTTCTTGCCTGTTATTACCGTAGCAGACTGGGATGCAGAAGTGTAGCCTGTTGCAGACGCAGTAAGGGTGTAATCTCCGGCAGCAA
>SOEU01000011.1 GCA_021646415.1 Candidatus Brocadia sp. | reverse complement strand
TAACCCAATGATTATGGACTTTGTTAACTCATTACCGAAGATTAAAGTCCCTTGGATGAACAACAGGACTATTGAATATGCATTTGAATAAATTTAGTATTTTTTAGTTCCCGTGATAATCCCTGTTAAATTTATCGTTAGGTAAATGAAATTCATCGAATGGAGGGGTAGCCCTGACGATATATTTACCAGGTGTAAGATCGGTTATCTCAAATTTTCCTTTCTTATCCGTAGTAGCTACGTCTTCAAATGCAGACCCGTAAGCCGTTTCTTCTGTAAGAAGCTGGATGCCAATGGTTATATCCGACAAAGGTAACCCATCGGTATTAGTAACCTTGCCGTTTATCTTACCGGTACCAGTAGACGTGTCTTTCGGTAGTGATGTTCCAATTAATTCGTTTGTGGAGGGTAAAAGCATGGACTTTTGGTTAATGGGAGAGGATGCCCATGATGCACGGGAACAACAGATGATAACTACACTCAGGGCACCTATCATGAATAAATGTTTTTTTGTTAACACAGGAACTATCCTTTTAAAATCTATATGAGTGTCTAGGTAATTTTACATATTGTAAAACTGTATTTATGTGTATCACATCTTCTACACTATGTCAAACACAATTTATGATTTAATAATTGGGTCGAGTAGACGGCAGGATTACTCCTGCCGCCCCTCACAGAACCGTGCATGCAGAATTACTGCACACGGCTCTTCAAACAGATTCACTAAGTAGAAGAGTATATCCAACTGTAGCCTTTCACAATACTGGGTTTCGGTAAGGGAAGCCTTTTCAGCAACTCATTGAACTCATTCCAATTAAAACTCTTCCTCTGGCTGCGCCTATTTAGCCATTTATACCATAGCCTTCTGACGGCATAGCTAAATTTGGACAACGTCAGACTGTTTCCCGCAAAGCCGTAGTAGTTACAATATCCCTTCAAGACTCGGCATAGGTGTTTATGCAATTCATGAAACGGCAGCATATTTCTTAGTTTTCTGAGCCTGTCGTTCAGTACGATGAGCGTTTTTCGCATCCTCTTTCCTATCGTTTTACGCCCTAGCTTCACTGTCCCTCTCCTACTCTTTCCCATAGAGTGCGTAAATCCCAGAAAATCAAAGGTTTTCACCTTCTTCCTATCACTACCACTCTTCGGGTGAGCTTTCAGCCCAAACTCTATCAGGCGGCTTTTGGTTTCCGATATTTCCAGTCCAAACTTCTTTAGTCTGTCCCCAAGTTCTCGCCATACTTTCTCGGCTGCTTGCTCGTTTGTACACCCTATGATGAAATCGTCACAATATCGTACAAGGTATATCCTGCCGTTTATTTCCTTACCTATTACCCGCTTTACTCACAAATCCAATGCGTAGTGAAGGTATATATTGGCTAAGATGGGTGATAGTACACCCCCTTGCGGTACTCCTAATTCGTTGTATGTCCTCTTGCCTTCCTCAAGGATTCCTACTCGCAGCCACTTACCTATCAGTCTCAGTATTGATCTATCCGTTATCCGTTCTCTCAGCATTCTCATCAGCCACGTATGATTTATGGTATCAAAGTACCCCTTGATATCTACATCAAGTAGGTAATTTACTCCTCCTTTCATTATGGCCAATTCCACTGCTTTGAGGGCGTCATGACAGTTCCTCTTTGCCCGGAATCCATACGAGTCCTCCAAGAAGTCTTGCTCGTAAATGGCGTCTAATATCTCCGCTACCGCCCTTTGCACTATTTTATCTTCGAGCGCCAATATTCCAAGCGGTCTCTCGCCTCCCCGTCCGGCTTGGGTATGCGTACTCTCCGTATATCCGTCGCCTTATACCGGTTTGCCTTTAGCCTTTCTACCAAGTCCTTCAGGCTTACTTCTCAGTCCTCTCTGTACTTTTCATGGCTTACCTCGTCTCTACCCGTAGCTGCATCTTTCCTGAGTTCCTCATAGCACTGTTTCAAATTCTCTTCATCTAAGAGATGTGCTAGCGATACAAACTTCGTTCTGGAGTCTCCTCTTGCTATCTCCGATAGTCGATTCAGTTTCGTTGACAATTTATTTTCCGATTCTGCGTTCGGCAATTGTTTCACCTCCTCGATACATCTGCTTGTCAACCCCTTCCCTCCCTCGGCATTACCCGATTTCCACGGTACTATGAGTTGATCCGACTGCCTGTTACCTCTTCCTCACCCCTCGTTTCCTCGGCGTTGAGTACCTTCTTGATAGGTTTTTTTTCTCTTTCCTATCTCAAGGGATGGTAACGGCTCTCCCAGGTTCCTGCAACAACCATTCTCCAGCATGCCGGGGACTTCGACCCCGATAGAGTATCCGCTATCTCGCCTCTATTTCGATAGCTTCGTTGCTGCCTTCCGTGTTGTTAACCACGTCGGCTTACTCCATGACACAACTATTTTCGGAACTCAATACCTTCACCCTTGCGGATTACGGCCTACTGTTTCCCTGTCTACGCTTCACCCATGTCGTTACCTAATGAGCGCAAGACTCGGTTCTGACGGTCGGCTAACTTTGTCTGGTTGGCTTTTCATCCAACTGGTTATTACATGCTTGGCCTGGCGCACTAACAATTTAGTTTTTTGAAAAATTCCAGCAATAATGTGCTTATTATGCACTGTAGTGGCAATTCGTGAATTGCCACTAGTGCGCCTGAAAGTGCACAATGCCGGAAGGGTGAAAGTCCCTTTCAGGGAAAACGCTTTCCGCCCCTGTAACCGACCGTAACTGCGACACCGTGAGGTGTGGTGGGGAGCAACGGGAGGTGAAAAGCTAGTCCGTAGGGCAGTAATAAGTCCGTTATTAGCAAACATCTATCTGAGTAAGGTAGACCACGAAATGGCAAGGGTTGGGCATGAGATGGCCAAATGCGTACTTTGCTAATCATGGTTGGCTCGTGCCTTTGCGGTCATGAGCCCCCACAACCAATTGATCTTGTATCGCTCGATCTGTAGATTACTATAACCGGCATTTCGGAGCAGGTACTCGCAAGCACGCTTTCCATACGTTTTGAAGTGGGCGCGATTAAACACCCGTAAGAATAGATCGCAGACACGACATGCAATATAATCGTCACACCAATCGGTAATAACGACCCTACCCTGTGGTTTGAGGATACGAGCGATCTCTGCCAAACATTCTTCAGGCTTGTGCAAATAATGAAAGGCGTTACAGGAAACTACTAAGTCGAAACTTTTAGAGCGGAACGGTAAACACCTGGTCTGGCCAGCAATAAGAGCACTATCCTTGATCTGTTTATTCCGGGCAATCTTGAGCATTTCTACGCTAAGGTCAACACCAACTACTTTAACCAATGGATAACTTTCGGTGATTGCCCGGAGCAGAGAACCCGTCCCGCACCCAATATCTAATAGTCTGTCGGTTGGATTAATATCCAATCGTTTCAACGTTTCGCGGAGTGTTGCGTTAATATAAAAGGACCAGCGTCTGTCATAGTTAGGAGCCAGACTGGCATACTCTTTGATAACTGCATATTCATTGTTTTGTGTATGATTAATTTCAGTCATAATTTATAGTACTATTTCAGATTAAAGCAAAGGCATTTCTTTATGTACCACAACATACCTTTATTTGCGACTTGTTCCCAAACTCTGTTTGGGAACAAGCAAAAATGTTTTACCGCAATTTTTATCGACATCGACATGAATAGTCGTTTTACCTACCCACTGTACTTTTGCGGTGATTGGTCGAACTTCTTCTTTGCATGCCGCCGAACAAAAGTGATACGTCTTGTCCTGATAGGTGGCAGTTGCTTGAACGTCTTTCTCTTCCAAACGCATGCCACAAACCGTTTACCCAACTCAACTGCCCCTCGGTGAAGACACCGAAGCGAAACGCATGCCCTGCGATATGGTTCTCCTGACCAACATACGGAAAGTAGATGTCACGCAACTGATAGGTGGCGTCGAACATCACCTGGAGTGAGCTGTTACCAAGAGTTAATTCTCGTGGCATAACTTATTGTCTTAATATATCGGTTTGTTCGATGAAAGAATAACCGACCCAGTAATTCTTAAAAGACAAAAAGTCAATTCAAGGAATTGCCTTTTTGTATGAGCTTCTCCTCATCTTTGTGTTCTTTACTTTTTCAGCATTTTCTTCTCTTCCATTTAGGGAATTATACCAAGCTTCCCAAGAACGCTCTCAGTGAAGCTACTGAAATTTTATGCATTATTTAGGGAAACTTGTTTCTCCCGTATTTAAACCGATTTATAACGGTTTTGTTTGTCAGCCCTTTTCGATCTGATAATTAGAAGAATGATCAGGCGGATAATATGCAATAAAAGCGCCAATTATATGAGGTGTAAAATTACACAATGATTCCTGTTTCGGCAATTGTTGGATCTTCCTTTAATGCCTTTTTAAACTTGTGTTCCTTGTGCCAGGCATTCAGGCAGGGGATGATGAATACACTGACCAACGCCATGGCCATACCTCCGATGGAGGGAATCGCCATGGGTTTGGCCACCTCTGCACCGGCGCCTGTTGACCATAGGATGGGCATGAGCCCGATAAATGTGGTGGCAGCCGTCATCATACAGGGCCTGATTCTCCGTGTGCCCGCCATCAATATCGTGTCCCGTATATCCTGCACGCTTTTCATCCTTCTTTGACCAAACAAATCATTGATATAGGTGGTAATAAGAACGGAATCGTCATCCACAATGCCAAAGATGGAGATAAAACCTACCCAAACAGCGACACTAAAGTTATAACCAAACAGGTATTGAAGCCATACACCGCCTGCTATAGCCGTTGGAATCCCGGCAAAAAGGATAAACATCGTTTGTGGAAATGATTTAAATGCTATAAAAATCAGGATAAAGCCAACAAACATGGATAAAGGCACAAGGATTTGTAATCTCTTTCTTGCCCTGATCTGATTTTCGAACTGACCACTCCATTGGATAAAGTACCCATGGGGTAACATGACTTTTTGCGATACAACCCTGGATGCCTCTTCTACAAAACTCATGGGGTCTCTGCCACGGACGTTCATAAGGACGTATGCCCTCAGAAGGGCATTTTCGCTGCTGATCATGGCCGGTCCCATCACGTAACGGATATCAGCTACCTGTGTAATAGGGATAAGCTGACCAGTAGAGCTGGGGATATAAATCCTTTTCAGTGCATCAAAGTTATCCCGGAGTTCCCGAACATATCTGACCCGTACGGGGTAGCGTTCCCTGCCTTCTACCGTTGTCGTGATATTTTCACCTCCGATGGCTGTCTCAATAATATCCTGCACATCCCTGATGTTGACGCCGTAGCGGGCGATTTCCTCCCGTTTGATCTTATATTCCAGATAAGGTTTTCCTGTGATCCTCTCTGCATAGAGGTCTGCAACACCAGGGACATCACGAAGCGCCTTTTCCACATCAAGGGCTAATTGCTGTAATACGTTCAGGTCCGTTCCAAATATCTTGACTCCGACTGATGTACGAATTCCCGTTGCCAGCATGTCAATTCGGTTCACAATCGGCTGTGTCCATATGTTTGCAACACCAGGTATTCTTAATGCCTCATCCATTTCCCTGATGAGTTCCTGTTTGGTAATCATCCGTTCATCAGGCAAAACCCAATGAAAGACAGGATGAAGGAAGGATGGCACATAGTTTAAAAATTTGTATTCGATCTTCTTTTTACGCCATTCTTCTTTCGGTTTTAAATTAACAACAGTCTCAAACATCTCGACGGGTGCCGGATCTGTGGGGGTTTCCGCTCTCCCTAATTTCCCAACTACCATATCTATTTCTGGAAAGGATTTTATGATCATATCCTGTTTTTGCATGACCTTGAAGGCGTCCGTTAAGGCCACGCTGGGTAACATCACTGGCATAAACAGGATAGAACCTTCGTCCAGGGGTGGCATAAATTCCCTCCCGATCCTTTTTGCTACAAAGATGGATGAGATAACTATGACAAGCGGAATGGCGAGGAATGTCTTCTTATGATCAAGCACCCATTTGAGAACGGGCTGATAGCCCCGTAACAACGTCCTGGAAGTAAAATTATCTTCCATAGGTCTTAATTTGCCTTTGATCAGAAAGGTACAGAGTAAAGGTACCAGGGTAATTGCCATGACGACCGATGCCCCAATGGCAAAGGTCTTTGTCCACGCCAGCGGTTTAAAGAGCTTTCCTTCCTGCCCTGTGAGTCCAAATACCGGGAAGAACATAAAAACGGTGGTTAATGCTGCAAAGAAAATAGAACTACCGACCTCTTTAGAGGCATCAAGGATGATCTGTGGCCTGCTTTTCTTGCCCTTTTGTTCAATGAGGTTCCGGAAGATATTCTCCGTCATTATGATAGACATGTCGCTCACCTCACCAATGGCAATGGCAATACCCGTGAGTGACATAATATTTGAATCAATGCCCATAAAATACATACCCAGGAAGGAGATAAGTATCGATACAGGGAATCCAAGACAGCAGATAATGATACTCCGGACATGCAACAGAAATAACACTACCACAACAGAAGTGATGATAATTTCTTCAATCAGCGCCTCTCTCAGGGTGTCGATAACCCGATAGATAAGTCCTTCCCTGTCATAAAAGGGTACGATCTTTACACCCGGCGGCAACCCTGGTTCGATCTCTTTGATCTTATTTTTTATTCTTTTAATCACCTCTAAGGGATTTTGCCCCTGCCGCATGATAACAATGCCACCGGCAACCTCAGCACCTTCCTTATCCAGCGCCCCGCGTCTGAAATCTCCCCCCACTTGAACAACACCTATATTTTTGACAAATATGGGCACACCGTTATAACTGCCCACCGTAATGTTTTCAATATCGGTAACGTTCTTTATAAATCCAAGGCCACGGATGATAAACTCCATATTATTACTTTCCACGACCTTGGCACCCACATCAATGTTACTCTTCCGGACCGCTTCGTACACGTTTCCTACCGTTAAATTGTATGCAAGCAGTTTATTGGGATCGACATCGACCTGGTATTGTCTGACAAAACCACCTACCCCGGCTACTTCTGAGACGCCCTCAACGGCATTGAGCTGGTAGCGGACAAACCAGTCCTGAATGGACCGAAGTTGTCCCAGATCGTATCCTTCGCCTTCCACGGTATACCAGAAAATCTGGCCGAGTCCTGTGGCATCGGGACCCAACCTGGGTATAACGTCTTTTGGGAGTAGTGCCTGTACAAAATTTAATCTCTCCAGTACACGGGAACGCGCCCAGTAAAAATCGATCTTTTCCTGGAAGATGATAAAGATCATAGAAAAGCCAAATCCCGATTGGGAGCGTATGACCTTTACGCCGGGTACACCGAGGAGATTAACCGTTAGGGGGTAAGTGACCTGATCTTCAACATCCTGAGGGCTACGTCCCGGCCAATCGGTAAAGACGATGCACTGGTTTTCCCCAACATCCGGGATGACGTCCATGTTGATGTTCTTTAAACCAAAGACGCCACCAAATATTACCAGAAGGTAGAAACAAATGACGAGAAACCGGTTTCTGAGGCAGAGTTCAATGAGTTTGTTGATCATATTTATTTAAGTAATAGAAACCACAGATTTCACAGATTACACAGATTATTTCTTTTGTCTTCAAATCTCTTGAATTTGTTTTAATAATATTTAATTTTTAAACCTTCTATAACGAAGAGATTCCTCACCAAAATTTATAAGCAATCCTGTGCTATGGTGACTAATAATAAGACTATTTATTAACTGTGCTTCATCGACCTTCAATAAGGAGTGCTCTGCTTTTATTTCGACTAAAACTTCATTGTAAACAATGAAATCAGGAACATAGTATTTTTGTAATTTATGTTCTTTATCTGTGTAATCTGTGAAATCTGTGGTTTCGAAGCTTTTGTAGTCTATTTTTCTTCCTTAAACTCCATTGCCCCTCCATACAAGGCGCTTGCCCCACCGGTGAGCTGGCTCTGGGAATCGATGAGGAAGTTGGCGGATGTAACCACTTTGTCTCCTTCTTCAAGTCCTTCCAGGACAGGGTAATAATCACCTGCCTTGGGGCCGAGAGCGACCTCTTTCCCCACATATTGCCCGTTACCTTTATCGATATAGACAATCTTTCGTATCCCGGTATCCAATACCGCGGTAGCTGGTATGGCGAGTACCTGCATGGTTGTTTCAAGATTCATCCCACATTTGTTGCAATTCCCTGGTTTATCAGAAACAACCTCCGGATGCATGGGGCAGGCATAAGCACTGCGTTTCTTCGGTTCCATCTTTTTTACCTTTATACCCAGACCTTCTTTAACCTCCCATCGCCCCATTTGTCTTTTGCAATCAGGACACTCACCTGGCTTGTCTGAGGTCATACAAGCCATGGGGCACATGTATACAAATTTCTGTTTCTTTTCACCTGTAGGTGATGTTATCGTCACGCTTTTTTGTAATAACATGCCGCACATAGGACATTCCCTGGGTGCCGTAGCCGGATCCCATTCCTGGGGACAAATACACGTCAACTTTTCACCAGAAACTTCAACAGGGATCTCTTTTTTTTCGAGCTTCATACCACATTTCGGGCAATTCCCGGGTTCTTTTGCGCTATGACATCCCATGGGACATGCGTATTCATACTCAATTTCTCCTTGCGGTGAAGTTATACTGCTGGCAGCATCTAGCTCAATTTGAGTACGGGGTTTCTTCGCAAAGGGGATATTATCCTCAGGGCATATGCCCGGTCTGCTGGATTTTATTTCCGGATGATTGGGACAGAAGTAATCCAGTCCGCTCACGTAACGCCCATCTTCCTTTTCAAGTTCTTCAACAGGTATCCGTATGCGGGCATTGACATACATGGATGGTTTGAGTTTGAGTTGTTGATTAGGGATATCACAGCGAATCCTTACCGAGCGTGTCTTATCATCAAGGAACGGTTCTATAAAGGCTACTCTTCCTATAAAGGCCTCTCCCGGATATGCAGGGGTCGTGACTTCTACTTCCTGTCCAACCTTAACCCAGGCCATTTCATATTCGTAAATATTGGCCTTCATCCATACGTTCGAGAGGTCGGCAACCGTGTATATCATCTCACCTAGCATAACGTATTGGCCTTCCAGCGCCTTTTTCTCTATAACGATGCCACTGATAGGAGCGTATATAATTGTGTGTTGCTTTACCTTTTTATCTTTCGAAAGTCCTTCAATCTGTTTTTCCGTAACACCCCACCATAATAATCTCCTTCTGGAAGCATCAACGAGTGATTTTGCACCACTTATTACTTCAGGAAAAGGGCTTTCCTTTACTTTTTCAAGGGTTTCCCATGCCAAGAGATATTCTTCCTGTGTGGACACTAATTCAGGGCTGTATATCCAGACCATGGATTCACCTTTAACAACCTGCGTTCCGGTAAAATCGACAAAGAGTTTGTCAATTCTGCCTGGAACCCATGCCGAGACAAAGGCCTTGAGTCTTTCGTCATATTCAATTAACCCTACCGTATAAATATCCTTTGTTAATGAACGAAAACCAATGGTATCTGTTCTGACCTGGGCCAGTTTACGGGCGCGCTCACTCAGTTCAATAGTGGCCAATGCACCTTCTTCCTCAATACCCACCCCTTTTTCATAAACCGGAACAAGGTCCATGGCACAAATAGGACATTTCCCGGGTTTATCCATCTTCACAGAGGGATGCATACCACATGTCCAGTAGAGTATCTTCTTTTCTTTTGCTTCCTCAGCACTTGCGGAAGAAACAAGGCTGAATACGCCTTGTAGTGGCAAGGCGCGCCTTGCCACTACGCTATTCTGTACATAAATACTAAGAAGAATGCCAAGGATAACAAGCATGGGTCGAATCAGGTTATGCCATCGGCAACTATTTCTACTTGTATGTAGTGGCAATTCATGAATTGCCACTACAAGATTGAAATTTTTGTACTTGTAAAGAAGTTGTTTAAAGGACATAAATCACTCCATTCATAATTGATTGTGAAAGAAAGGAGAATGGTTGAGGACGGAGAAGTGGAGAAAAGAGTAAATTGTTACTTTTATTCAATTTCTCCATTTCTCCTTAATTTGTTTTCATATTCATTCGCGTAAATTCGTGACTGATTGCTGATAACAAAAGCTAACCGCTGGTTTATTGCGTCAGTTGCATACCCACAGCCTTTTCCATGTTTGCCAGGTTTTGTTCAAAATCAGTGAGTGCCCTGTAGTAAAGCAGTCTTGAGTTTAAAAGAACCCTCTGGCTATCAATCAGGGTAAGAAAATCCACCCGGTCTGCCTCGTATCCAATACGCGCGGCCTTTAAGGATTGTTCGGCCTGGGGGATTACGCCGGTCTTATAAAGATTTATTGTACTTTCTGAGGATTGTGTCTTGACCAGAAAATCTTTGACCTCAAAGAATGCCTTGTTGTTCATAAAACGGTAATCTGACTTGGCGGCACTTAGATCTTCTTTTGACTCTTTAACTTTTGACCGGTTCTTGGGCCAAAGCCAGGGGACGTTGATCGTGATGGCCGATGCCCATGTATCGGGTCGTCCATCCTCCTGCATATATTCCACCATCGGTTCAAAGTCAGAATAGTAAGAATCCTTTTTTGAAAGTTTTAAGTTTGCCTCATTCCGTTTAATGGCGTGGTCGAACCTTTTAAGCTCAGGCCGATTTTTCATAGCAAGGTCTTCCAATTCTTTTATTGTCAAATTGAGGGTGTGTTTCTCAAAGGGAGGTGGTTTGCCCAAGGGGGTCTGTGTAGGTCTGTTTAATAAGATATTTATTCGGGCAATAACGGATTCCCTTTCCTTGGTTAAAACAATCAGATTATTCGCTAACGTAGATAATTCGACCTGTGCTGCAAGCACATCTCTTTGAGTAGCTCTGCCTACGGAATATTTTGTTTCTGCGATCCTGGAAAATTTGCGCAGCAAATCCCTATTTTCCTCTGTAATGTCAATGGCACGGTCAATGTAATGGAGTTCATAAAAAGCCGATTTTACCAGAGCTATAATCTCTTGTATTTTAGACTGAAGTTCTTTTTCTACCATGTTGGACTCTTCAATGGCTATCTCACCTCTGAGACGCAGTTTTCCAGGGAAAGGTATTTTTTGTGAAACACTATATCGCTGCTGGAGCATCTCTGTTTGACCATTAATATTGATTGGATTATTGGACATATCATACGAACCGGCACGAATGGAAGGGTCGTCCAATGACTTAGCCTGAGAAATCTTTGCTTTTGCGGCATTTAAGCGTTTTTGAGCTGCAATGATCTCAGGATTGTGCTCCAGAGCCTCCTTGATTAACCATTTTAAATCCAAAGGGGCATCTGTCTCATTCATTTCAAGAACAACATCTTTGCCGTTCCTTTGTTTCTGTAATTTGCTGTCATCTTTTTCTCCCGCCATGATAGTGGCACCAGAAGAAATAAGAATGACGGAGAAGAATAAGAATTGTTTTAATGGTATTCTGTCCATGATAAACTCCGTTAGTTCTCTGGAATACGTGAATGTTCAGAATTGCTGCGTTATGGTTATCCGCATTGAACCATGTGACATACCCTTGTCTTACACCCGATTCTATCACTAGATGTAAAAACCTGATAAAACAAGGAAAGGCAAATTGTTACAACAATGAAAAGCGATAAAAGGCACGAAAGATACGAAGAAGTCCTGCCCAAATAGGGGGGTGCTGCCTGTGGTTCCAACAAACGCATAATTCGGTCCTCTGTAATCCTTTGCCCTCTGCTGGAAAACGGCACGGTGGAATACAGAGCAGCCAGGGTGTGGGAACTGGATAATTTCAGGAGTGCACTTGCAAGCTCTAGTGGCTCTCCGGAGATACTTGCCGCGGCATCATCTGCCGCCTTTTCACATACAGAAGAATACAGATTTAACAAACAACGATTGATTGGTAGAAAGAAATTGAGTACGCAAAGTATTTGTAAAACAAAATGCTTCAAAGGTGCATTATTCCTTATATGATGTGTTTCATGAAGGATTACGGTCCGAAGTTCCTTTGCAGTTAAATACGAACAAATGCCCGTGGATAAGTATATTTTCGGGTTCCAAAGACCTGATGTAAAGGCATACCGTAGCTCGCCGTTATCAAAAAGTACAAGTTGATTATAAAGATGTGAGTGAAACAGAACTTTATTTAATTCAGAGCGATTCTCAATGGATAGGGGGGTGATGGAACTTATAAAACGGTAATTCCAGGATAGCATGAGAAATACCTTGTGAATAGCCATACATATCCCGGTAAAAAGTATTGCAATGCAGATCCAGGGAAGCGCCGTAGCAAGGGTTCGTAGGGTAAAAAAACATCTTGAACAGACACTTCCACAACAGGTAACAGCTTCGTAGGCGAATTTAGTATCAGAGATATACCCTTTTATGCCAATAGCGACGCCTGTAACGATTACAAAAAAGATTATAAGGTTAATAAACACTATCAACAGAAAATATAATTGTGCCTTTCCCTGTTGACTTTTGATTACGTGCTTCATGTTTTCTTTGTATTCTTAGCGTTTTTTTACCAATGGTTGTCTCTTAGATTCAATCAATTTGGAAAAGTATTCGATTTTTTCCGGGTCCATTTGTGACATGTAATCCACAAAGTGCACCATTGCCGATTTGAGTGAAAATCCAGAAATTCCTTCTACGACTTTTTTTGATACAATTTCAAAAAATTGCTCTCTATCATAAATAGGGTTATAAAAGTAAGCCTTTCCCACCTTTCTTTTCTTTAGGAGCCCTTTCTTGGTCATTCGATTGGTAACAGTAATCACTGCAGAATATGAAATATTCCTGTCGGCGGGGAAAGTATCCAAAATGTCCTTTACCGATGACTCTCCACGCTTCCACAATACCTCCATAATATCTTTCTCCAATGTCCCTAAGACATGGTTCAATCCTTCTTTGAAAGGATTGAAATTGAACTTTAATTCTTTACTCATGTTCTCCCTTTATTTCGAAAATACACAATATCTTTTACTCTTATCCATTTAAAACAACTTTGTTGCACACGACTGTTGCATCAAAGCAGAATAGAATTTTGATAACAGTTTAGTTTTTTGAAAACGTCAAGAGTTATAAAAGGTCTTTGTGACAGTATGGAGTTGCAATTCATGAATTGCAACTCCAGTGCATAATAATCACATTATTGCTGGAATTTTTCAAAAAGCTAAACTGTTACCGAATTTGTTATTTTATTATATTCTACATATTGTAGAATTTGCAAGTCTAATTTATCGTTTATACTTGTTGATTCATAAAATATTTATGCTAAAATAAGAAAGCTTTTTTCCCTGGTTTGTTGTGTTTCAATTTTCTTCGATTCTATAAGTATTTTCATGTCATTCAAGGAAAATAAGGAAATTAATGAATAATTCTGATACCATCATTGTTACAGGAGGCGCCGGTTACATCGGTTCTCACACCATTATTGAACTTCTTGAACAAACGGATTTTAAGGTAATTTCCCTGGATAATTATTCCAACTCCACCGAAGACACCTACAGAAGAATACAGGAAATAACGGACAGGGGAAATCGCCTGATGTGGTTCAAAGTTGACCTTTGCAATAAAGAGGAACTGATCTACATTCTCAAACAAGAAGAGTCAATAAAGGGCATCATTCATTTTGCTGCATGTAAGTCTGTACCGGAAAGTGTGGCTGATCCCCTGTTGTATTACCATAATAACCTGGAGAGCCTTGTAAACATACTTTACCTGTGCAGGGAGAAAAAAATCAGGAATTTCATTTTTTCTTCCTCCTGTGCTGTGTACGGCAACATTAAAACACTGCCGGTTACAGAAAAAAGTGAACTGCCCGAAGCTGAATCGCCATACGCCCATACCAAACAGATGGGTGAAGAAATGGTGAAATCATTCACGAAATACACTCCGGAATTCAAATCTGTTTTACTCCGCTATTTTAATCCTGCCGGCGCTCATCCGAGCGCAAAAATCGGTGAACTGCCGCTGGGACCTCCTACAAGCCTGGTGCCTGTGATTACCCGAACCGCTGCAGGACTTATCCCTAAAATGTACGTCCACGGCGGTGATTATGAAACCAGAGACGGCTCCTGCATCAGGGATTACATACATGTCAGCGATATTGCAGATGCACACATTAAAGCGCTTGATTTTGTGCTGAAGGATAAAAATCCGGAGGCTTGCAGCATATTCAACCTTGGCACCGGAAACGGCATTACGGTTTTTGAAGCAATCAAATCCTTTGAAAAAGTATCGGGGAAAAAGCTGAATTACGAGGTTGGACCAAGAAGAAGCGGGGACGTCATGGCAATTTATGCCAATAACGATCTCGCGAGGAAGGAACTCGGCTGGCAACCTAAGTACGGATTAGACGACATGATGCTTTCGGCCTGGAAATGGCAGCAGAATATTTCAACAATTAGCGAAAAGCCGTGACCTCCTCGGTTGGCCTTTTCTAAAATATTCCCATATGTTTACAAAATTACAAAATGGCTTGTTCAATGTAGCTGATAAAATAAATAAATCCTGCACTTTTCTTTGTTTTTGCTAAACTAACCCCCCATAATGGGAAAAGGCAGTTTCCCATCATCAACTTACATAGTTTTCAGTAATGATGCTTGGACGAAGGGCTTTTTTATTTAAGGAATTTATTCTGGAGGGATAGGAGATGAAGAAGATTTTAAAGAGTGTGTTGTGTATCGGCGTGATTGTGCTGGCATGCATGATGCCGAAGGTGTTTGCACTTGAAGATACCGCTGAAAAAATGCTTAGACCCACTGTGAGCAAAGACCAACGCAAGGAAATTGAGGCACTTATGGCTCCTATACGCCAGCAATTGGATAAGGCTTTGGAAAAAAAAGACCCAGCTTTGTACAAATCCTATTTGGCAGACCAAAAAAAACTCTTAAAAATCACAGACCCTAAGGAACTAACAAAAGCCATAAAAGCTATGGATGCTAAATATTTGGCTTTTGTAACCAAAGTTTATAAGGCGGCAAAAATTGATGAAAAGGCATTTCAAAATAAAGCCAAAAGTATTTTAGGTATATCTGCAGGCAAATTTAGATTTGGCGATTTTATGTCAATCATTGGCACAAATGTTACGACCTTTTCCCCTTCAGATGATTCGGGATGTGAGGAATATGTTTGCCCTTTTGAGGTAACAAAAACGACAAGTAGTGGTAGTCTTATTGACTTTGGATCTGCTTTTATTGATACTGACAAATGTGGTGGTTTTCTACGTGGATTTACTACATTAGCCGGGGGAGGAGAAAAAACCATACGATTGGGCAAAACGGTAAGCGTTCCTGCGAATATGAGTAGAGTGGATATTACCCTTGAAGAGGACTATAGCATGGATGGTAAAATATATTCTGTGATAGGGGGCGGATATGGCGAAAGCCAAATAGCTATTTCTCTGAAAGGTCCTGGTGGATTAGATAAGGTAAGCAACAAAATCACACAATGGGCAATAGCACCCGTAATTTGGTACACTTATTATGAATCAACGGCAGAACATGAGGTACTTACTGCTTCATTTACACCTCAAAGTTCAGGGGGAGATTATACTATCCAAGCCTTTGCAAAAGTCTATGAATTTACTGCAGCGCTTGTTTCTGGGACATTTGTCAGTTCTAGTATAGATAACATTCACAAAATGAAAATCTGTTTTGTGAAATAAAACAGGAGAAAGAAAGGAATGATAGTTGTAGCCCGAAACAGCGTTTCGGGCTACATTTGTTATTACATATTCATTCGGTACCGCCCGCCCACTTGATACCAAGCACTTGTAATTTGTCTCAAACAAAGCAATTTCACACCAGACGAACAACCGCTTGATGAAACTGAAACTTTTTGCAAGATGAATTACCTTTTGACATAGGGATTGTTTGTCTATCTTCTGCCATTTCTTGTGGACTCTTAATATACTTCATTCGTTTCGATGTATTTTCATGGAAATGATTTTGTATTGATTTGTTCCTGTAAAGTGCTATCATACTTTGCCAGTTACCCTTGAAAAGGGGTTTCCCTGTCTCTATTACAAACCAATTGTATCGCATATTCACCGTAATCATGGTAAATTGATAATCAAGAACGGAAAGATCCTTCAGTTAAACACATTGTGTATCTTCCGATATACATGTGTTATTTTTAAAGTATTTTTAATCTTCACCAACAAGATGCTTATGATAAGAGAATAAAAGAATGGCCATAAAAAAATCTGAACTGTACAGTTCACTCTGGGCGAGTTGTGACGAACTCCGCGGAGGTATGGATGCCTCTCAATACAAAGACTATGTGCTGGTACTTTTGTTCATCAAATACATCTCTGACAAATATGCCGGAGTGCCCTATGCGCCCATTACTGTGCCCAAAGGCGCCAGCTTTAAAGACATGGTTGCCCTTAAAGGTAAGCCCACTATTGGCGATGACATTAACAAAAAAATCATCGGGAAAATTGCCGAAGCCAACAAACTTACCGGCACTATCGATGTCGCCGACTTCAACAGCGCCGATAAACTGGGCAGCGGCAAAGAGATGGTTGACCGCCTCTCCAATCTCATCGCCATTTTTGAAAACCCGGCGCTCGATTTCAGTAAAAACAGGGCAGAAGGGGATGATATCCTTGGCGATGCTTACGAATACCTGATGCGGCACTTTGCCACTGAGAGTGGGAAGAGCAAAGGACAATTCTATACCCCTGCCGAGGTAAGCCGTGTTATGGCTAAGATCATCACCTTTCACTCGAAAACAAATCCCTCAACAACGGTGTATGACCCCACGTGCGGCTCAGGGTCATTACTCCTCAAAGTGGCTGATGAATCCGAGTCGGGCATGTCCATCTACGGCCAGGAAAAAGAGGTGGCAACGGCGGCGTTGGCAAGAATGAATATGATTTTGCACAACAACCCTACCGCAGAGATCAGGAAAGGACAAAGTACCCTTTCCGATCCGTTGTTTCTGGACGAAAGAGGCAGGCTCAAAACCTTTGACTTTGTGGTGGCAAATCCTCCCTTCTCATACAAGGCGTGGAGCAGCGGTTTTGCCGTTCAGGAGGGAACCATATCCGATATCCACGATCGTTTCAAAGATTACGGTATACCCCCGAAGAAAAATGGAGACTATGCCTTTCTTTTGCACATCATCCGTTCCTTAAAAAGCAAAGGCAAGGGCGCCGTGATCCTTCCGCACGGGGTATTGTTTCGCGGAAATGTCGAAGGGGAAATCCGGAAAAATATCATTCGCAGGGGATACATGAAAGGCATCATCAGCCTGCCTCCCAACCTGTTTTACGGCACCGGCATTCCCGCCTGCATTATTGTGCTGGATAAGGAAGGCGCCGAACACCGCAAAGGCATTTTTATGATTGATGCCAGCAGGGGTTTTGAGAAAGACGGCAACAAAAACCGCCTGCGTGAACAGGATATACACAAGATAGTAGATGTATTCAACAAACATCTGGAAATGGAAAAATACAGCCGCATGGTGCCGGTAACGGAGATCGAGGCCAATGAGTTTAACCTGAACATTCCCCGCTACATTGATAGCCAGGATGCCGAGGACATTCAGGATATCGAGGCGCATTTGCTGGGCGATATACCCAATGACGATATTGACGCCTTGCACCCGTATTGGGACGTTTATCCAGCCCTGAGAAAAACATTATTCACGACGGGAAACCGTGTCAATTACAGCAAGCTGCTTATTGCCCATGATGCCGTAAAACCCGCCATTTTTTCTCACCCGGAGTTTACTGCTTACAGCAAAAAAGTAGATACCGTATTTAGCCAATGGAAAGCCAAAAACATGCCAAAACTGAAAGGCATTGCCGTTGGTGATAAACCCAAAAAACTGATACACGAAATATCGGAAGATTTATTGCAAGCCTTTTCCAGCTTAAAGCTGATCGACAAATATGATGTCTACCAGCATCTCATGATTTACTGGTCTGAAACCATACAGGATGACGTGTATGCTTTGGTAAGCGATGGGTGGGAAGCAGGAAAGGAAATAGAAAGAGATAAAAAACAATGGGAAGGACGCCTCATACCCAAAGGGCTTATCATTGCCCGCTATTTTGTGACAGAGCAAAAGGCCATTGAAAATTTAGAGGCCGACCGCGATGCGATTGTCAGGCAAATGGAGGAGTTGGAAGAAGAACACGGCGGGGAAGAAGGGCTAATGGCAGATGCCAAAAATGATAAGGATAAGATTACCAAAACAAGTGTGAAGGATCGCCTTAAAGAGATACAAAACGAAAAGGAATCGGCAGATGAGAGAAAAGTGTTGCAGGATTGTTTGAAACTGACAAAACAGGAAGCAGAAGTCAGCAAGAAAATAAAAGATGCGCAGGCTGCTCTGAAGAAAAAGGTCTTGGAAAAATACAAAGCCCTTACCGAAGCCGAAATAAAAATTCTAATGGTGGAAGATAAATGGATGGCCACACTGGAAAGAGATATCAGAACAGAGATGGAGCGTATCAGTCAGCGGCTTACGGGACGCATTAAAGAACTGGCAGAACGCTATGAAGCTCCATTGCCTGCTATTACTGCCGAAGTGGATGCATTAGAGAAAAAGGTACACGGGCACCTGAAGAAAATGGGGTTGGTATGGAGATAGTAAAAAAAGGTTACAAAAAAACTGAGGTAGGTATAATTCCAGAGGATTGGAATGTTCAAGCAGTTTCTCAATTTGGAGAAGTAAAACGAGGCGCTGGATCACAATATATTAGGTATGTAAACAGTAATGGAATAAGGTTAATCAGGATCAATGATTTCTTCGAAGACAATCCAGTATTTGTATCACCAACTGATGAGATAATGAGGTATGCAATTAACGAACAAGATGTGCTATTTGCTGGAACAGGTGCATCAGCAGGAGCATCATATATTCCTAAAAACGCTTGGATTGGCTTGCCACACAGCTATAATGCTCCAAGAATCAGAGTTTATAAAAATCAGTTTAAAGAATATTTACTTTATTCTTTGCAATCTGAATATGTCGCCAAACAACAAAAAGCATGGTTCGTGGGCGCAGCCCAACCCTTTCTTGATACTACCGCGATATCAAATTTTAAAATCGCTACTCCCCCCACCAAAGCCGAACAAACCGCCATTGCTGCTGTATTAAGTGATGCCGATGCACTCATTACCCAATTAGAAAAGCTCATTGCCAAAAAGCGGAACATCAAACAAGGGGCTATGCAACAACTCCTTACCGGCAAAAAACGCCTGCCGGGGTTTAACGGGATGTGGGAAGTGAAGAAATTGGGAGAAGTTTTAAAAGTCAGACATGGAAAAAGTCAAAAAGAAATTGTTGATGAAAATGGTGAATTTCCAATTTTGGCAACTAGTGGCGTTGTTGGGAGAACAAGAACATTTATATACAACAAGCCATCAGTTTTAATTGGTAGAAAAGGAACAATTGATGTTCCTCAATACATGGACACACCATTTTGGGCAATTGATACAATCTTCTATACAGAAATTATGGACAACGCTTTTCCAAAATTCATTTTCTATAAATTCAATTTGATTGATTGGTATTCTCACAATGAAGCTTCTGGAGTTCCGAGTTTAAATGCTAAGTCAATTGAAAAAATAGAATTGCTATTTCCTCCAACAAAAGAGGAACAAACCCTTATTGCCCAAATTCTTTACGATATGGATGCCGAAATAGAAGCCCTGGAAAAGAAGTTGGAGAAATACAAAATGATAAAACAGGGGATGATGCAGAATTTATTAACCGGGAAAATCAGGTTGGTATAATGGAAAAATTCAAAAATAGATACCGCATACCATCGGCACGGGCGCCGTGGTGGGATTATTCATGGCGCGGGTGTTATTTCATCACCATTTGTACCGCACATCATGAATGTGTCTTTGGCAAAATTCGCGACGGACAAATGCAACCATCGCCCATGGGCGAAATCGTTTTGCGGGAATGGGAACAATCGTTTCAAATTCGGGCGGAATTATTTTGCGATGCATTTGTATTGATGCCCAACCATCTGCACGCCATTGTGCGAATTGAAAATTCCGACCCAACCACATCCGTACAGACGCACGGCCGTGCGTCTCTACAAACGCCCACGAACACGGGAATTGCCCATCGTTCGATCCGATCCATTTCATCATTTGGGGGGGGATTCAAATCATCTGCAACCAAACGCATCAACGAATTTCGTAATACGCCCAAAATACCTGTGTGGCAATCCCGTTTTCATGACCACATCATCCGCGACGAGGATGAATACCACCGAATTGCAAATTATATCAGAACCAATCCCGAAAAATGGGAAAAAGATACATTCTTTAAACAGGAAATACCATGAGCAACATCGGCAAAAAAGAACGTGAAACCCAAAACAGGATAATTGCCTTGTTCCATAAAGAATTGGGCTATAACTACCTGGGCAATTGGGAAGACCGCCAGAACAACAGCAATATTGAAGAAGCAATCCTTCGTAAATATTTACGTGAGAGAAAACGCTACAATAATACCCTTATCAACAAAGCCTTATATGAACTCGGCAAGGCGGCTAATAACCTGAACGATGGTCTATACAGCGCCAATAAAAAGGTATATCAACTGCTGCGTTACGGCGTAAAAGTCAAGGCAGAAGCCGGTGAAAACTATGAGACCGTTGAACTTATTGACTGGAAGCACCCGCTTGAAAACGAATTTGCCATTGCCGAAGAGGTTACTATCCGGGGCAATCACGAAAAACGCCCTGATATTGTGCTCTACGTAAACGGCGTAGCACTTGGGGTGCTGGAACTGAAACGAAGCACGATTTCCATAGGCGACGGTATCCGGCAGAATATTGTCAACCAGCAGAAAGAATTCATCCAGTCCTTCTTTACCACCATTCAATGGGTGTTTGCCGGGAATGATACCCAGGGGCTCCGCTATGGTACTATTGGGACACCTGAAAAATATTTTCTGACGTGGAAGGAAGAAGGCGAGGGAGAAAATCTCTTCGATAAATACCTTGTAAAACTGTGCGATAAAAGAAGGTTTCTTGAAATCATCTACGACTTTACCCTGTTTGACGGCGGCATGAAAAAATTGTGCCGTCCGCATCAATACTTTGGCGTCAAGGCCGCACAGGAGCATGCGAAAAGGCGAGAGGGTGGAATTATCTGGCATACGCAGGGCAGCGGTAAAAGCCTGGTAATGGTGTGGCTTGCCAAATGGATTCTTGAAAACAACCCCCATGCACGCGTGGTAATTATTACCGACCGTGACGAGTTGGATAAACAGATAGAACGCATATTTACCGATGTTGGGGAAAGCATGGTGCGTACCCGCAATGGTAAAGACCTGATGGACCAACTGGGCAAGGCATTGCCCCGCATGCTGTGTTCGCTGGTGCATAAATTTGGCAGGAAGGGAGTCGATAATTTTGATGCATTCATTGAAGAATTAAAAAGGAGTCCCATCCATACCGTTGGTGAATTATTTATCTTTGTAGATGAGTGTCACCGTACCCAATCGGGCAAGCTGCACAAAACGATGAAGGCAATTTTAAAAAATGCCATCTTTATTGGCTTTACCGGAACCCCACTCTTAAAACAAGATAAGCAAACCAGTCTTGAGGTATTTGGTAAATACATTCATACCTATAAGTTCAACGAGGCGGTTGCGGATGAAGTGGTGCTTGATTTGGTGTACGAAGCCCGTGATATCGACCAGAAAATATCATCATCTCAAAAGATAGATGAATGGTTTGAAGCCAAGACCCGTGGTTTGAACGACTTTCAAAAATCTGAGCTCAAGAAGAAATGGGGTACGATGCAGAAGGTGCTGAGTTCCCGTTCCAGACTGGAAAAGATCGTAAGCGACATCGTGTTTGATTTTAATGTAAAACCGCGTTTGAACTCGGACAGGGGAAATGCCATTCTGGTGGCATCAAGTATTTATGAAGCATGCAGGTATTTTGAACTGTTTCAAACTACCGAGTTGAAAGGCAAATGCGCCATTGTTACCTCATACAATCCATCAACAAGGGATATAACAACGGAAGATACCGGCGCAAATACAGAGACGGAAAAGGAATATATCTATAACATCTATAAATCGTTGCTGGGAAACAAGCCCACCGAGAAATACGAAGATGAGGCGAAGGAAAAGTTTATAAAAGAGCCGTCAAATATGAAACTGCTTGTCGTGGTTGATAAACTCCTTACCGGTTTTGATGCGCCACCCTGCACCTATCTCTATATCGACAAAAGCATGCAGGATCATGGCTTATTCCAGGCTATTTGCAGGGTCAACCGGCTGGACAGCGATGACAAGGAGTTTGGTTACATTGTTGATTATAAAGACCTGTTCAGAAAGGTTGAAAATGCCGTTGCTGTGTACACGTCGGAACTGGATTATGATACGTTTGAGAAAGGGGACGTGGATGTGTTATTAAAAGACCGCCTGGAGAAAGGCAGGGAACGGCTGGATAATGCCTTGGAAGAAATGGCCTTATTATGCGAACCGGTAGCGCCGCCAAAAGACTCACTGGCGTACATCCGCTACTTCTGTGGTGATCCGGAAAACGAAGAAGACCTGAAGTCCAATGAGGTAAAGAGAACGTCTCTTTATAAACAAACGGTGGCACTCATAAGGGCTTATGCCAATATCGCGGCGGAAATGGAAGAAGCAGGCTATACCCAGGCAGAGATTGCAGATATCAAAAAGAAAGTGGATTATTATTTGAAACTCAGGGAAGAGATCAGGAATGCCAGCGGCGAAACGCTCGATATGAAGACCTACGAAGCTGATATGCGGCATTTAATTGACACTTACATACAGGCGGAGGAACCCAGGACAATTTCTCCTTTTGCGAATATGTCGTTGCTGGATTTACTCGTTAATTCCGGCATTGCTGATGCCATCAACAGTTTGCCCGAAGGGATTAAACGCAATAAAGAAGCAGTGGCGGAAACTATTGAAAACAACGTGCGGAAGAAAATCATACAGGAGCATTTGATAGACCCTGCTTACTTTGAAGAAATGTCAAAGCTTTTACATGAAATTGTTAAAGAGAGAAAGACAAATGCCATCAATTATGAAGCATATTTAAAGAAGATCGCTGAATTGGCAAAGAAGGTAAATAATCCCGCAAGAGATAATTTGCCGGCAAGTATAAAAAACAGTAACGCCAGACGGGCATTATACAACAACCTCAATCACGATGAGGAATTGGCCGTTGTAATGGATGAAGCCGTCAGATATGTAAAGAAGGCTGACTGGCGTGGTAATGATGCTAAGGAAAGAGAAATTAAAAAAGCGCTTTATGATATTTTAAAGGATGCCAATGAAGTTGAGCGTATTTTTCCGATCATAAAACAGCAGAATGAGTATTGATATGCAGCAAATCCAATTGAGTAATTTACCTATTGATGTAATTCAAAAGGATATTAAGAATATTCATCTGGGTGTTTATCCGCCAATAGGGAGGGTAAGAATTTCCGCTCCCTTACGCATGGACCTTGAAACTATTAGGGTTTTCGCTCTATCAAAATTAAGTTGGATAAAGAAACAGCAGCAAAAACTGCTCAGTCAGGAACGAGAAACCCCAAGGGAATTTTTAACACAGGAAAGTCATTACTATCTGGGCAAGCGATACCTGCTGAAAGTTTTTGAGCATAACGCTGCTCCAAAAGTTATATTAAAGCACAGCGTTCTTGAATTGTATGTAAGACCTGGCGCAAGCATAGAAAAAAAACGGGTTGTTTTGGAAGAATGGTATCGCCAGAAACTGAAGGAAATTGTTCCCGAATATATTGCTTGTTGGAAGAAAAAGATGAGACTGGACGGTGTTGAGTATGCCATAAAAAAGATGAAGACGAAATGGGGTACGTGTAACAGAGAGGCAAAAAGGATCTGGTTAAATCTTGAACTGGCCAAAAAATCAAAAGAATGTATTGAATATATCATTGTGCATGAAATGGTGCATCTGTTAGAACGTCATCATAATGAAAGATTTATCGCCTACATGGATACGTATTTGCTAAAGTGGAGATTTTACAAAGAGGAGTTGAATAAAAGTCCTTTGCGCCACGAGAATTGGAGTTACTAGCCACAATGAGAAACCGCCACCAAATTGAGCAGTGTAGTGAGAGGGAAGCGGGGGATTTTAGAATTTGCCTATGCTATGTAAAATAGCAATTTTAGAATCAAAAAGAAATAAAAGGAACCGACAACAGTTATAGTCAACGACAAAAGTAAGTTGTCATTCCTGCGAAAGCAGGAATCCAGTCTTTCTGCTATTCTTCTGGATTCCCACTTGCGTGGGAATGACATGAAGTGATAATAATATCAACTTCTTTAAGACGCTCACTATAGTCTTAAACACCGGGGGGAAAATTGAAGGAAAGAAAAAGAGAAAAGATTTCTGAAATGGTTGCAGATTTTGCAAGGGAATATCTTGCTCTCGGCGAAGATAGGGAGCATAAGCAACAACTCTTAAATAGCGCTGTTTCCGCATAGAATATAGCAAGTTTAAACGAAAAGGTTTTCGATAGATCAAAGTATGGACATCAGGCCTTCCTTTTCCCGACTGGGTGGGCAACATTTATCCTGCCAATGTTAAAATGGGGGATATCTATAATCTGAGATGGGATAAGGAAATTCAGATAAGGAATATACTAAAAAGGTAGGGTTTTGAAGAATAACCAATTAGAGAGGGGTGAAAAATCCCCTCTCTAGGCAAGCTCCACGATCATCGCGATGGTGTCAATCGGGGATACTTGCCCGACATCTGAGGATTTATGATGGTCTGGTACAGGGAAAATACCCTATTCGTATAGGGTCTGCAACCTTAACTTTATTGAGATTTTTCAAAAAACTAAGTGAATACGGAAAACAAAAAATTATCGTTTTGTCCACTGGAAGCTCTTTCTTGCTCCCTTTTTGCCATATTTTTTCCGTTCTTTCATTCTGCTGTCTCTTGTTAAGAAACCACCCTCACGCAAACTATCAATAAAGGAAGGGTCCGATTTGGAAAGCGCACGTGCAATGCCAAGGGATATTGCACCTGCCTGTCCGGTTAAACCTCCTCCCTGTACGGTTATCAATACGTCAAATTCCCCTAATGTTTTCGTGGTCTTCAGGGGAACCTGTACCATACCTCTCTCCCGGTCTATAGGAAAGTAAGTGTCCAGATCCTTATTATTGACCAGGATTTTCCCCAATCCCTTTTTTATTCTTACCCTTGCAATAGATGATTTACGCCTGCCTGTACCCCATATATATTGTTCTTCTGCCACTTTCTCCTCCTTGAATTAATTACGAATAACCAACTCTTTGGGTTGTTGTGCCTGATGCGGATGCTCTGCACCTGCATAAATCTTTAATTTTCTCAACATATCCTTTCCCAGCCTCGATCTGGGCAACATTCTTCTTACTGATCGGCTAAGTATCTTTTCTGGCGCAGTTTCCAAGGTTTTCCCAACCATTCGTTTTCGCAGACCACTTTGAAAACCAGTGACATAATAGTGAACCTTCTCCTGCATCTTTTTCCCAGTAAGCTTTACCTTACTCGCATTGGTAATAATAACAAAATCCCCTACGTCAACGTGAGGCGTATATTCAGGTTTATGCTTACCTTGAAGAACCCTGGAAACTGTGGTTAACATTCGCCCCAATATTTTATCGTTGGCGTCTACTATGTACCAATTTCTTTTCACATTCTCTTTTTTTGCCATAAAAGTATTCATTGCATTGTATTCCTTAAACGATGAAAATCAAAAAGCGCCTTATCATATAAGGCGCTTTTTGAGTTATAAAACCATTAAATTAAAAATTTTAGGATTCTTAGTGTTTACAAATACAAGGATCCGTTTTCCCCTTTTCACAACCCTCTTTACACTTTATATCTTCTGGGCAACCACAAGGCGCAGCGTAAATTGTAGTGACACATGCACCGATCATTAATGCACCCACAAAAGCCATCGTAATACCAATCTTCTTTAACATTTTCAATCTCCTTTCGGATCATTTAAGGTAATGAGCTTGTGTACGGTACTTAATTATTTGCAACAACAATCCTTGGCTTTGTTTAAACAATGACCGCACGGGCAACCTTCCGAGCACTGGCATGTACCAGCAATTACTGATTTTATAAGAGTCGGTACATTTACTAAGCCGATTCCAAACGTTAGCGTACCAAATACCATAAGTGAAACATATAATTTTTTCACTAGCATCACCTCCTTGTTGCAAACATTGCAAAAAACTAAATGCTACCCACGAGGCCACCAAGAATTTTTCTCCAAAACAGACACTGTTAAGTTTTATATCAAAATATATTGTAGTTGTCAATTATATTTTTTGCTGAATGTTTTTCTTGCTCTATGAGATTTTCATTGACACGATAACGAATCATTATTAATATTTTGAATCAAACAAAATAGTGTGCTTTATTTGCCGGTTTTTACAAATAATTTTCTCGTGTATCATATGCCACAGGACATTTTAACTGATTTAAACAATTTGGATTTAAATAAACCGACAGTGGGTATCGAGGCTATTCGTGCCGTCATACCGCACCGATATGAGATGGAACAATTGAGCGGCATTATAAAATTTGATCCTGAAAATAAAATTATAATAGGTTATAAAGACATTTCGAATAGTGAATTTTGGGTGCAGGGACACATTCCTGGCCGTCCCCTGATGCCTGGGGTAATTATGCTTGAAGCGGCCGCACAGTTATGTACCTATTATTACAAAAAAACCACACAGGACGACCGCTTCCTTGGCTTTGGTGGTATCGATAAAGTAAAATTCCGTGGAAAAGTTATCCCTGGCGACAAACTTATTCTCATTGCAAAAAACAAGGAATTGCGTTCACGCAGGGCCGTCTTTGATACTCAAGGTGTGGTAAATGGAAAACTCGTATTTGAAGGAGTCATTATTGGGATGGTAGTGTAGTAATAGGTCTCCTTAAAATACGCTAAATAGGTAAACAATTCATGATTTTTAATTCTAAAAGGTCTTTAATATGTTTGATAGAATAATCAGGTTTGATGTATTTAGAAGGCTCTTCTAGATATGCTTCAAAATGTCTTCCGTGTTTCAACATCACTGTAATCATCCCCAAGGACTTGCTAGCGGTTAATTCATCATCTATCTTATCTCCCACGCAGATAATTTCTTCAGGATTCAAATTATGTCGCTGCATGATTTCCCGGAAGCAATCCTTTTTTGCCTGTCCATTATTTCTATCCGTAATCAGAATCTCATCAAAGTAACCGTTATTTAAACCCAGCAGATCGATCTTCGTTCTTTGTATTTGTTTCTCCCCGGAAGTAACGAGAATGAGTTTGTAGCCTTGCACTTTCAGTTGTATCAGGGCGTCTGTTACGCCAGAAAAGAGGGTAATATTGGAGATATCTACATGAATAAATTCTTCTAACAATTCTTTTGCGTATGCATATGGAAGATTGTAATGTGATACAATATTTTCGTAGATGCTATCTTTCTTTCCATACGTTTTCTCCATTTTCAATTGCAGGTTATATGCTTCGTCTTCAGAGCAGTTGATTATCCTGGCAATCGTTTTAGCAACCTGCCTTCGACCCCGTAATACAAGTGTACCGCTGCAGTCATAAAGGGTATCATCCAGATCAAGGATGATTGCTTTAATTTTTCGGGAATTTTTTTGCATACGTTTATCTGCAAACGATCGGGAGTGGTGACGGCAAATTGAATGCTGACTACTGTTAACTGAACACTTCCATCTATCTTATATAGGCTTCAGTCACATACCGGCGCATCATGCGATGGGTATTAAAATAATATGCAATTTTACCAATAGAATTTTTCATAATCTTTATCCACTGATTTTTGTCTTTATAATACATCGGAATAATGATATTTTCCAATTTGTTATACAAATCCTCAGCGTCTGTCATATCGTTAACATTTGTAAGAGACGATTCTAATGGCTTGGGACCAATAGACCACCCGGTAATTCCCTCAATGTGCCCCTCAATCCACCAACCATCCAGGATACTAAAATTGATTACACCATTATGAGCTGCTTTCATGCCGCTAGTACCTGATGCCTCGCGCGGGCGTAAAGGTGTATTAAGCCAGACATCCACTCCGGAGACTAATTTTAGGGCTTTTTCTATATTGTAATCCTTTAAAAATACAATTTTTATTTTATCATCAATTTTTTTTGCAAGTTCAATAATTTTTTTTATGATGTCTTTGCCAGGAATATCTTTTGGGTGAGCCTTTCCTGCATAAATAATTTGAAACTTTTCCTTTTCGCTCACTTTTAAAAGCCGTTCCAGATTTAAAAATAGTAAATCGGCCCTCTTGTATGAAGTAAATCTCCTTGCAAATCCAATGGTTAAAATATCCGGACTTAACTCGATAGCAGTTACCTCCTTTACATAGTTAACTAAGTCCTTTTTAGCGCGAAAATGAGCATCCCACAGTTCATCATCGGGAATATTTTCGGCACGAACAAATAACTCTGGTTCATTGGCCCAGCTGGGGATGTATTTGTCGTACAATTGCTTAAAACTTTCACACGTCCATGTAAATGAATGGACACCATTGGTAATGGCATTGATCTCGTAACCAGGGAATAAGGTTTTAGAAACTTCACCGTGCTTTTTGGCAACGCCATTAACATATTTACTCAGGTTCAATGCAAGGAGCGTCATATTCAGATAGTGTTCACCTCCAAGTCTTTTCAATAGCTCTAATGGGACAATATCGCCCAGAACTTTATTTACGAGGTCATAAGAAAACCGATCATGACCTGCTTCGATGGGGGTATGGGTCGTGAACACACACAAGTCTTTCACGGTATCTGTATCCCAGATCCATCGTTCGTCCCAAACACTTTCAACATCTTTCTTGTGCATCAAAAGCAATTCCAGAACCAATAAGCTGGCGTGCCCTTCGTTCATATGGTATTTTTTGATATGGAATCCAAGGGCATGGAGCATGCGCACCCCTCCAATGCCGAGTACGACCTCCTGTTTAAGCCGGTAGTGCACATCGCCTCCGTATAAAAAGGCGGTAATCTCTCTGTCTTCTTTTACGTTCTCCTCAATATCTGTATCGAGATAGAGGACATCCACTTCTCCGCCAGTAATACTTCGCACACGGTAGCACCAGGCTTGAACAAAAACGTTGCGATCTTCAATTTGAACCTTAACTTTTTTAGGCAGCCGTACCATAAACTTAGATGGATCCCAATCTATAGGAGATTCAATTTGTTTTCCGTCGCTGGCGATGTCTTGACGAAAGTATCCTTTTTTTGAGATCAGCGTGACGGCAACAAGTGGTATCTTGAGATCGGCACTTGATTTTATGGTATCTCCGGCAAGGACACCCAGGCCGCCGCTGTAAGTTGGTATGTCATTGGAGAGGCCGATTTCCATGGAAAAATAGGCAATCTTTGCTTCATTATTCATTGTAATGGTTTCTTATTTATAAATGTATTGGTTTATCAACAACTGCATGGGCAGCTTCTGAAATGGCCTCGGAGAGAGTGGGGTGGGGAAATATAGTATTCCTTAACTCAATGGCCGTCCCTTCCAGAATAGTTGCAAGTGACATACCCCACATCAATTCACCCACGTTTGGTCCTATGGCATGCATTCCTAATATCTCACCGTATTTTTCATCAGAAACGATTTTTACAAATCCATCTTCATATTCACCGTCAATAATGGCTTTACTGTTAGCAATGAGTGGAAATTTTCCTACTCTTATTTTGTATTCTCTTTTTTCTGCCTCTTCTTGTGTGAGTCCTATACTTGCTACCTGTGGAAGGCAGTACGTCACTCTCGGTATATTCTGATAATTTATCGGGGTGGTTTCTTTGCCAGCGATGTGAGAAACAGCCAGTACCCCTTCGTGCGAAGCCTTGTGGGCAAGAAGGGGGGGGCCTTTAATGTCTCCAATAGCAAAGAGTCCGCTTAGATTGGTTTCCATAACCTCATTGGTTTGCAGATATTTTCCTTTAAAATGTAATGACAATTTTTCTATCCCAATATCTGCAAAGGCAGGCATTCTGCCCAATGAGAGGAGTAAACGATCCGCTTTTATAAATTCTTTATTTTCAGTTTTCGCAGGGGGGGGAGATGTATTGTTTTTTCTGCTTATTTTTACACGAACGCCATTATCGATTATGACTGTTTCTAAAGAGGTATTTGTCAGGACATCGATGCCTCTCTTATTGAAAATTTTTCTTAAAGTGGTACTAATTTCCTTATCTTCGGCAGGAAGGATATCATCCAGGAGTTCTATAATGGTTACCTTAGTTCCAAGGCTATTAAAAAGGTGGGCGAATTCCACTCCGACAGCACCGCCACCTGCAATGATAATAGATTTCGGGATTTCTTCCCATAGTAAAACATCATCACTGGTAAGCACGTATTTTCCGTCGCATGGGATATTAACCGGAATGAGCGGAACCGACCCCGTAGCTACGATAACATTTTTTGTAGTTATTTTACCAACGTCCGTTCCATTTTTTTTGATTAAGACGTTGTTTGATGATGTGAGCTGTCCTTCACCAGAAAAAACTTCTACACCATTTTTTTTGAGGAGAAATTGCGTCCCTTGAAATAGTCGTTTAACAACTGCTTCCTTTCGCCGATGAAATTGTGGATAATTAATTCCTATTTTATCAACGACGATCCCGAATTCATTTGCCTTGAGAAATTGCATGTAAAGGTCCGCGGAATGGAGGAGTACCTTTGTTGGAATGCAACCCTTATGTAAACACGTACCACCAACCTTATCCCTTTCGACGAGAGCGGTTTTTATTCCTAGCTGAGCAGCTTTTATAGCCGCTACATAACCACCTGGCCCGCCACCAATGATTGTAAGATCAAAGGTAGAGTTTCCTTCAGGCAATTACCCCTCCTTTTTCCAGGTAAATAGAATAACGAATATAAGTGCGATGGCGATAACCATAATCGCTTTTGGGCTAATATCCGGGATAACTGATTTTTCCATAGACAGAGATAATAATTTACCTATCATGACTTTTACCTCCTTTTTGAGCTAAATTTTGTTATGCAAATTTAATATAGTTCCTTTAATTTTATTGAAACTCCAGCAACCAACTCAAACTCTTCATCAAAGCTATAATATCCAGCTTCCCTTCTGCCATGATGACAGACTGTAACGATTTCTGTAAATGGATCAATAAGTATCACTCTTTTTCAAATTCCTATAAAGATCCATTACTTAAAAGATACTTATCAGAATGTGTTACTCTATGTAGTTCCATAATATTTATTATCTTTATCTTTAGTTGATACTCTTCTTGCGGATATTCTTTTTCAACCATTTCTAACTCAGGTGCGTAACCATTCAAAACAGCAACGACACTCTTTGAAATTGCCTTACCAATAATTTGGTAACCCGTATCAGACTTTGCATCATAAATGGCAATGGATATATTCGGGTTTTTTTGAATATTTTCAATCGTTTTTTTGCAAAACCACGCCTTAAAAGCTATGTGTTCCGTATCAGGTAAAAAAATCAAATCCTTCGCTACAGCAAGATGTACCTCTCCCTTTTGATTAGAAGTTGCCACATAAAAGAGTTCTACTCGTTTGACAAAATTTTTAATTCGGTCCAGAATATCTTTCACTCAATTCCCCACCGAACATAAAATCCATAACACAAAGGCACATCAAATGCATAAAAATTGATGTGCCTTTGTAAACTTCTTATTCAGGAATACATAATTTGTTTGTATTATGTAGTAACTGCTTCCATTATGGGTTTTGAAACAGGTACCGCACTTGATTTGTAATAATCTTTATAATAATCACCTGAGTCATACAACTCTTTTAAATTCTGCAAGACCTGTTCAAAGACCTGTTTCCAGTCAGAACCTACCCTGAATGCAAACATGGAATTTCTCGGATTTTTCGTTGTCTTAATAGAATTTCTGAAACGTGTTCTTAGGTTATCACCTGCGTAAACATGATCATAAACATATTGCATACCTTCGATAAAGCCTTCTAACGTCATGTCTACGAAACGATGAACCACATGAGCAGTATCATAGTATTGCCAATCTTCTGGATAATTTTTCCTGAAGATCCTCTTTTCTGAATCCAGTCTGGCATAAAGTTGAGTCTTGGGGAATGGGCAGTTAATACCAAAGGTAAGAATATCAATATTATTTTCCAATATGAACTCAGTCATTCTTTTAAAGGAGTCTTTATCATCTCCATCGGCTCCAAACACTACTGATCCCCAAACAACCAGGCCGGCATCGTGTATCTTTTGGATACAATCAAAGTAACTATCTGTACCCAGCTTAAGGTTTACCCGCTTATTCATCTTCTGTAAAACGGCCTCATTGGTAGATTCGATACCGATAAGCATACCAAAGCAGCCACTCTTTGCCATATAATTTAATGTCTCAGGATCCTGAGAAATATTTAAAGCAGTAAATCCTAGCCAATCTTTGTGGATGCCGCGCTCCACCATGCCCTTAAAAAGATCCCGTGCCCTCTCGTTTGACTTTTTCCCATGACCGTAAAAATTATCCTCTGCCAGCATCAAACCCTTATAATCTGTTGCGGCCATCTCTGCGAGAACATCTTCATAAGGTCTCTCCCTGAATTTTCTTCCCTGGAATGTGGGGACGCTGCAGAAATCGCAATAGTTCGGGCATCCCTTCGTTGTGACAATGGAAGAAAATTTATAGTCATATTTTTTCTTCATGAGCTCCCGATTAGGATATACCTTTTTCATCAGGCTGAGGGGAGGCAATCCTCCCTGATAAATCTTCTTGAGCTTTCCGTCTTCAAAATCTTTGATTACCTGTGGCCATACTTCCTCTGCCTCACCCACAAAAACAGCATCGACGTACTTTATGGCTTCCTCAGGCATTACAGACGCATGTATTCCACCCATGATTACGGTCATACCCTTTTTCCTACAGGCAGTAGCAATCGTGTAGGCCCTGGGAGATTGATAGGTAACTGCTGTTATACACACAAGATCTACGGGTTTAAAGGTAATTTCACCGTTATCATCTATTGCCAATTCGAGATTTTCGTCAATAACGTCAAATTCCCAATCGCCTGGCGTAAGGGCGGCAACATAAGCAAGATTCAAAGGCATCTGGACGATTACGGTAATACTCTCTTCGCCATGCCTACCCGGCTTGTGTGGGTTAATCAACATCATTTTTCTTTTCATAAATTTACCTCCAATTCTCCTTCTCCATAATTAAATTTGCTACACCCCATCCAGAAGAAACAACAGCACAAATTCCAGGACCAGGCCTTGTCCAATGACCAGTCAAATACAGATTATCAATCGGCGTCTGATGGGGAAGTCTATTATCCCATATTTGATCCACACTGACCTCCCAGCCGTAAGCGGCTCCATTGGTATTTAACGTGTACCGCTCCAGAGTTTTCGGGGTAGCCGCATCTTTTACTTCGATATGTTTTTTTATATCAGGGACGTATTCTTCCAGTCGATTTATTGTACCTGATATCATACTTTCTTTAAAAGATTTCCAATCAGTAATATCATTATATTTTTCTTTCTCCATGTAAACAACCGCAGAGATTATCTGCTTGTTTGGCGGGGCAAGTGCAGGGCTTATCTTCGTTGGAACCGACACATACATCCACTCGTCATTTACATATCTTGCATCTGTGGCAGTATGATAAAATCCTCTTTTTAATTCACTTAAATCTATGCCTTCACCTACTCCCAAGTATAAAAGGCAAAAGGAACAACTTTCCTTCATTTCTCTAATTCTTTGAAGGAATGGTGTATCTGATTTACCTTCTAATAATCCGAAAAAGGTCTGCCGGGCATCAATGTTTGAAACAACAACGTCCGAGGATATCTCTTTCCCTTCCTGCAATTTTACACCAACGGCGGTTTTGCCGGTACATAAAATTTTTTCGGCTTTGGATGATAGCATAATATGCCCACCAAAATCAATAAATTTCTTAAAAATTGCATTAGCAAACTCTTGCGTACCACCCGCAGGAAAAAAGGCGCCGTCTTTGAGATAATTGATCATCATCTGGCACATGCCTATAGCAGAAGCTTGGGTAGGGGGGAGCCCTATATAACCCCATTGACCAGAAAGTATCATCTTGAGCTCGTCATTTTTCAAAAAAGCATTCAACATTTCAATATACGTCTGATTTTTATATTTATCTATAATTTGGCTTTTCTCATTATTGAATGTAGCGCGATAGAGCTTTAAAAAATCCTGAAAGAAATGCTTGACGCTATCCTTTTCCGATGGGTAGCGACCCTGTAAACGTATGATATATTCGTCCAAATCGGCTGGAATTTCTATGGTAAGGTTGGGGAAAATCAAATGGTCCATTGGATCGAGAGGATAAAAATCCAGCTCTATCTCCAGAATTTTAAGGCAACGCCCTACAATACCCCATTTTCCACAACCCCCAATATGGTGAACTGCCGCATCGAAATTGAAACCTTTCCTTTTAAATGAAGTGCAATAACCGCCAGGGATGGAATGCTGCTCCACAATGAGTACCTTTTTCCCGATCCTGGCGAGGAATGCACCGCAAACCAGACCAGCAATACCTGCACCAATCACAATTGCATCATAAGAAGGATAAAGACTATCCTTTTTAGTGGATTGAATGCACCGGTTGGAAGATATCATGAATTACTGCTTGTATTTGGAGATAATTAAGGCCGAATTATTTCCCAATCGTGAAAAGGTGTTGATTAGGACATTTTTGACTGGTAAGACCCTGGCGATATTGGCAACATAATCTAAATCACACTCAGGGTCACGTTCCTTAAGGTTAATTGTCGGTGGAACTGTGTGTGTGTTCATGGACATTGCTGCGGCTATTGTCTGCAATGCTCCCGAGGCATCATAACATTCACCTGTCATAGATTTTATTGCGGTAACAGGAATAAGATTTGCTCTCATGCCGAAGACTTCTTTAATAACTCTGGTTTCCATTGCATCGCCATAAACACCAGAATAAGCATTGGCAGATATGTAAGAAATATCATTCAACGTCAGACTGGCATCATGAATGGCACCCATGATAGCCCTTTTGTTGCCGTCTATCTGATAATCCCTGCTAACAGCCATTTCAGGGTCAAATGCGGTTCCGTAACCCTTGATTTCTGCATAAATATGTGCATTTCTCCGGAGCGCATCTTCTAAGGTTTCGAGGATGACTAATGCCGATGCTTCACCAATGACCATCCCATTGCGTCTTTTGTCAAAGGGTGCACAAATTTCCTGAGTCCCATCCTTACTTCCCGATAATATTTTAGAATTATGTGCTCCCCAAAAGATGTCATGAGTTAATCCATGCACGCCTCCGGCAACTACAGCCTTTACCCGACCCATCCGAAGGAAATCAGAGGCATAAATAATCGCATCGATGCTGCTTGTTACACCATTTGAAATGGTTGTATTCAGCCCTGTTGCCTTACAAAAAATAGAGGCACGGCTTGCTGGTGCATTCAGCACGGTATTAGGAAAATCCATGGGATTCACATAATTAGGACCTTCACGCAAAGACTGGAAATCGAAAGAACTGATACTATCAATACTGCCATACGTAGAACCAACGACAATACCTAATTCATCACCACTGTAGGTATTATTCTCTAAATTGGCATCCTTAATGGCAAGAACCGTCGCAGATGATACAAGAAGGGATGTCCTATCAATATGGCGGATTCCCTTTTGGCCAAGGTAGACCTTTGCGTCAAAATCAGAAATCTCACCGGCTTGTTTACTATGAAATTTACTTACATCAAACAAGGTAATGGGTTTAATGCCTGATACACCATTGGTTAAATTATTCCAAAAAACTTCCTTATTACTTCCAATGGATGAAATAACCGAAACACCGGTAACAACTATCCTCGTTTTTTCCATTACAAACCTCTGTTATAGGCGCCTAATTCAGTTCCGGAGAACTGTTTGTTTTTTCACGTTCTGCCTGTAAATTTTTTAACGACTAAACAGCTATTATTGCCACCAAATGCATGAGCGTTATTCAGTGCGATATTTACCTTTTGTTTTCTTGCTACATTAGGTACATAATCCAGATCACATTCAGGATCCGGTGTTTCATAATTAATCGTCGGGGGAATGATATCGTTTTGGACAACCAATGCACAGGTAATGGCTTCTATTGCACTGGCAGCACCCATGGTATGACCAATCATTGATTTTATTGAACTAATTGCGAGATGCTCAGGTTTATCCCCAAATACCTTTTTAATAGAGATCGTTTCGGCTTTGTCATTAGCAGGAGTTCCTGTTCCATGGGCACTGACATACTGGACGTCTTCTGGTTTTAGATTTGCGCATTTTAAGGCTTTTTTCATAGCGGAGATAACGCCTTCCCCATCGGGATGAGGGATAGTTATATGATAGGCGTCACAGCTAAGGCCGTAACCAATGATTTCGGCATAAATATTTGCATTCCTCTCCATCGCATGATCAAGTGATTCTAAGAGAAGCATGCCTGCGCCTTCACCAACCATCATGCCTTTTCTGTTTTTGTCAAATGGTTGACATATCTCTGGAGCGATGGCGCCCAATCTGGCAAATCCTGTATAGGCAACTTTCGAAAAAGGGTCTGAACCGCCAGCAACCATCATAGCCACCCGTCCGAACTTAATCAAATCATAAGCATACCCAATTGCATAATTACCCGCTGCGCACGCTGTGGGAATAATAGTATTGGGACCTTTGAAACCAAACTCAATGGCAATGTTAGCAGGAATATTATTACATGGATGCATGAGAAACAAATCGGGGTCTACTTTATCTTCTCCCTCTTTGTGTCGTATATAATTGACTTTTTCCAGGATTTGTATTTCTCCCGCAGTAGTTCCAACAGAAACTCCAAGCCTTTCTAAGTCAACGGCACGGATGTTAAGCTTGGCATCATCCAGAGCAAGCTTTGTTGCCGCAATCGCAAATTGCGAACCTTTACCAATTTTTTTAAGGATGCCATTTTTTATATAATCGGAATACTTGAAGTTTTTTACTTCGCATCCTTTATGTACCTTATATCCGGAAGTGTCAATACACGTCACATCATCAACACCAGATACCCCAGTAATTAGGGCACTCCAGAATGTGTCCTTTCCCGATCCGATAGGGGTGATCATACCTACGCCTGTTATAACCACACGTTTATTCATAAATATAATTTTATCAACTCGATATTAATGCGCTTTTATCTGCAATTCCAAAAGTCAGCGTTGCCTTAGCAACCGCTTTTTCATCAGCCGTTACTGCAGCTTGAACAATAGCTCCCTTAGACACAATTTTTTCTACAATGATTTCTATGAAGAGTTGGTCGCCAGGAAAGACGGGTTTTGTAAACCGAGCGTTATTTACTGATGCCAATAAAAAAACCGTATCCCTGTCATTTTTTGGGGGAAGGCTCTTCTTGAACAGGACGATAGAAGCCTGTGCCATTGCCTCGATGATTAAAACCCCGGGCATAATGGCAAAGTCAGGGAAATGTCCGACAAAGACTGGTTCATTACCTGAGACATTTTTTACACAAACAATTCTTTTTCCTTCTTCAAACTCAATAGCTTTATCTATAAATAAAAAAGGATATTTTTGAGGAAGAAGAGATCGGATTTCCTCAAAAAGCATCATTTACTGTAGCCCATCGTCTCGTTAATCAGAATAATATTACCTAACACAATATACAATTCTCACCCTGTTATTTGGAGCTTTAAGATGAAAGTTTTCCGCTTTCTGCCAAAACAGATTTTGTTAAATCAATGGTGGCACTTAGGGATGTAATATCAACAAGCTTTTCTTCGGGGATTTGCACCTTGAATTTCTTCTCAATAAGCGCAAGAATTTCTAAGGCCAAAAGGGAATCAATCTCGAGGTCTTTAAAGAAATTTGCATCTCTTTTATCCCAAATTTCTTTTTCATCTAATTCTGTAACCTCAGCGACTATCGCGGTTACACCTTTTTCAATTTCTTCAGCGTTCAAAATCGTCATCCTCCATAATAAACTGCTCAAAACAATAAAACAACCATCGTTGCTAAAACTCAGGGCAACATAGTAGCAGACGTAATTTCTATTGTCAATAATATTTTGTCAATAAATTTACAACGTCTGATAATGTATATTATGTTACAATATCAAAAATCCTCCCAATATTTTCCCATTCACGATTATTTAGCCCTTCTCAGCGTCCTCTTCTCTTGTCTCGCCTCTCGTCGTCTATATTTAGACAATTCTCTCAATGCCTTATATATTTGCATTTCTAACATTGTTTCATATTTAGATAATTCAGCGATTCTGTTTTTGTTTTCGATAATTTTTAATGCCTTTAATTGTATCAGTTCTTTGCCAGTCCTTTTCCTGGTTCTAAAAAATCCTTGCTCATATTCCTGAATGCATGACGTCTCATACTCCATCATCTGGCTTTCAATTTTCAAGCATCGTTTTAATCGCCAGACACTTGAAACGATACGATCCACAATAATTGATTCTATTTCATCTGAGGGTTTCAATTCTTTTAGAAGCCTGCTCCTAACCTCATCGAGGTCGGACTTGTTTTCGCCTTCTATCAATATTTCACTGCTAAAGAGATATTGTTTTCCAGCACCTTCCATTTCCGTTGGTTTTATTGATTCTGATGCTACCTTACTTTCTACACTCTCCATTTTTGCATGATGTGGTGCCTCTATTGACTCAACTATGGTATCCATTATTTTATCTACTTTTTCTTTACCGGAGGTTTCCTTATTTTTCCCCCGCAAAATATCTTCTTTTAATATTGCAGTCATTGTTCTTCCCTTTCTTCTCTAAAAAATCTTTCCTGTTTCATTATCTAAGAAACAAGATATTCATCCACGTACCTTTCTCTCTTTTTTCTCCGTAAGAAAATGAATCCCTAAAAATTACCACGACGGTGTAACCTGTACTTCCGGCGTTGTTACTTTTCAGGCGTTGCCTCTTCTTTTGGAGTTGCAATTTCTTTTGGTGTCGCCTCTTCTGGTTGTGTTATCTCTGCCGTTACTGGTATAACTTTTACGTTGAGGTATGCTTTAAGGTCTTCAGTCATAAACCTAATAGTAGCTGGCTCTTTTTTGGTTTCCTGAATACCCGCTACGGTAAAGACCGCCTTACCACTTGCGTCGGTTAATTCTGCGGACGGCGAAAGGTCTATCTTACCACTGCCAACCTGGACGATTGCATCCACTTTGGCATCCACAGCAGGGCTACCGTCTTCGCATATCACCTTTACCGTGACCTGCTTACTCTTTCCCTGTTCAAGTACTACCTTCTGATCGGGTTCTATCTTCATTCTTCCTGGCTTACATTCGGTTCTTCTGACCTTTACCGCCAATTTTGCGGCAAGCTTCTCTGCCGTAAATTTAATCTCTGCAAGTTCCTCTTCTGTTTTTCTGTTGCCCGTAATGGTAAAAACTGCTTTGCCATCTTTGTCTGTTACAGCACTTACAGGAGAAAGTTCTATGGCCTTTTTCCCTTTCAGTGTAGCTGCTTCAACGGTAACGCCGGCAGCAGGAATGTTACCTTTGCCCATCACCTTTACAACGACATTGACATCTTTTCCTCTTGCAACCGTCACCTCCTGCCCTGGAATAGTTTGTATTGCCTTTGGCACTAACTGTGTCGTTTCTGTGCCTTCCTCTCCTGCAACTGATTTGACTTTTACATCCACTTCCGCTTTAAGGTCTCCGGTCATAAACCTGATTGAGGCAGACCCTTTTTTGGTCTCCTGAATACCCGTTACGGTAAAGACCGCCTTCCCGCTTGCGTCGGTTAATTCTGCCGATGATGAAATGTCTAACTTATCGCTGCCAACCTGAACAAGTGCATCTACCTTGGCATCCACAGCAGGGCTACCGTTTTCGCATATCACCTTTACCGTGATCTGACTGCTTTTCCCGGGCTCAAGTACCAATTCCTTCGCGGGTTCTATTTTGATATTTCCAGGTTTACATTCGGTTCTTCTGACCTTTACCGCCAATTTTGTGGCAAGCTTCTCTGCCGTAAATTTAATCTCTGCAAGTTCCTCTTCTGTTTTTCTGTTGCCTGTAATGGTGAAAACTGCTTTGCCATCTTTGTCTGTTACAGCACTTATAGGAGAAAGTTCAATGACCTTTTTCCCTTTCAATGTAGCAGCTTCAACCGTAACGCCTGCGGCAGGAATATCACCTTTGCATTTCACCACTACCGTAACATTAACACCCTTCCCCCTTTCGACTACTAACTCCTGCCCAGGAATGGTCGTTATTTTCTTTAACACGCATTCTGCCGTTACAGTGCTTTTTTTATCCTTGTTTTTTTTCTCCTTTGCAATCACACCATGGGGAATAGCTACTATGGTAAAGCCGCATAAAATTAAAGTTGTCAAATAAAACGGATGCTTAAAATTCAACCATTTCATGTATATTTCTCCTTAATTTTCATGAGGGTCTTTTAAAATACAGAGACTCTATCATAATCTTCTGCATTATTAGTCTCACGCGGTATTATAAATTTTATATTTCAAAATACAACTCTAAAGTAATTATTATGACGCAAGGTTGTGCCCTGAAACCAGGAACCTGTCTTAGATCTTTCACCGGTTTTTCAGTAATAGTTTTCCTTGCATTAAATCCCGGAAATTATTTAGAATTATGTATAAATCACAACCAAATAAAATCGGGAAGTATCGATGCGCCATATTTCAGAAAAGTATTTAAAAGAGTTTGTTGCTGCCTGCCATCGGGTGGCGTCCCATGGATTGGCACGTTGTAGCAGCGGGAACTTATCCTGGCGGGTAAATGAAGAATATATGCTTATTACTGCAACCTGCTCATGGATGGCAGAGATGAGCAGAGAGCAGATTGCAATTTGCCGGATTTCAGATGGCACTGTCCTGAACGAAAAGAGACCTTCTGCAGAGAATGATTTCCACTTTGGCATATTCCGTGAACGTTCTGATGTTAATGTGGTTCTGCACTTTCAGTCTCCCTTTGCCACAGCGGTCGCCTGCAATAGCAGGAATCCTGAGAATTTTTTTGTTATTCCAGAAATTCCTTACTATATTGGCTCAATTGCGGTTGTACCTTACCTGAATCCCGGATCAAATGATCTTGCAAAAGAAGTCATTTCTGCCGCGAAGGGACACGATCTAGTGATTTTGAAGAACCACGGTCAGGTCACCGTGGGAAGAAGTTTTGATGACGCAATTCAAAAGGCAAGTTTCTTTGAATTGGCTTGTGAGATTATCCTTTATGCAGGCAACCAAATTCAATTTCTTTCTCCGGATGCTATTGCCTATCTGCGTCCGCAAGAAGGCAAAAAACAGCCTCGTACCGTATAACAAGGGCGTAGTATCTTCCAAAGATAATTTTGACATTTTAGCAAAAACATGAATAAAATTCATAAGGGTAGTTTCAGACATTCACTGGCTCTTTTAGCACTTACGCGGGTTTTTGACTTGTGGAATGGAAGGCCTTAGGAAAATTGCAGGGATATCACGTGAAATGTAGAATAGGATGTGGCGCCTGTTGTGTTGCACTATCAATTTCATCTCCAATTCCCGGTATGCCGAATGGTAAACCGGCCGGTATTCAATGCCAGCAACTCAGTTCGGATAACCGCTGCCTCCTCTTTGGCAAACCGGAAAGGCCGGCAGTTTGTTTGAGCCTTCAACCCTCGGAAGAGATGTGCGGACAAACGGCTGAAGAAGCATACGCATATCTAGAATTTCTCGAACGATGTACTGCCCCTCTGCTCTTCAAATTACAAGCTTCTGAATAAGTTGGTCAATCATAATGGGTTTTCAAATTTCAAACAGATAATTTCCAAATTGACAGGAGGCTCGTTGAAATGCTATAAGAAGTATCATATAAAGAATATTTGGACATTTTTAGCAAAAATATGAATAAAACTAACCCTGTCAGGGTTGACTCACAAATTTCGTGCTTCGGTTTTTGTCTTTTTCCGACTCGTTCGAACCAGGTAAATATGACTAATATTTTTACCTTGTATTATGTATTTTCATAAACTTAATCAATTTTATAAGGAGGCAAGATGAAGACTGTTCAATATATTTTTTTAACGTCTGCTTTTGTGTTCCTTTCCTTTATTGCAGCAACATCTTTGTTCGCTGGCGTTGGTGAGCACATTCCTTCCGACCATTGGGATTACGAAGGTGAACAGGGTCCCGATCATTGGGGTGAACTAAAACGAGAATATTGCAAGTGCAAAACCGGAGACATGCAATCACCGATCGGTATTTCTATAACCGAAAAGGCCAAAATGGAAAACATAATTTTTCATTATTACCCAACTCCGTTAAAAATCATAAATAACGGTCATACTATTCAGGTCAATTATGGGAAAGGAAGCTCAATATCAATAGGCCATAAAAGGTTCGAACTTATACAGTTTCACTTTCATACGCCGAGTGAACATATAATACATGGAAAACATTACGATATGGAAGCGCATCTCGTGCATAAAGGGGAGCATGGAGAAATAGCAGTTGTTGCTGTACTCATTGAGGCAGGTAAAGAAAACGCATTCATAAAAACCCTGTGGAGTAACTTCCCAAAAGATGTGGGTAAAGAGCATATAGTCTCTGATATAAGGATATGTGCAAGCCAACTCCTTCCAAAGAATGCCACAGGATATTATAACTACACTGGTTCACTTACCACCCCCCCTTGCAATGAAATTGTGAATTGGTTTATTTTAAAGACGCCGATTGAGGTATCAAAAGCAGGGGTGGGTAAATTTAGTTCAATATTCAAGTATGATGCAAGGCCGATTCAACCAGTCCATGGTCGGGTTGTCAAGGAAAGTTACTAAGCCGGTTGCCTTCTGTAGTTTTTTGTTATAAACCAGACGCTGAGCCACAAAGAAAAAATTAGTGCCCGGTAAGAAATAATTGCATGGCCAAACTAAAACTCGATCTACACGACATCTGTAAAAAAGGGGATTTAATCGAAAAAGAACTCAATCGTGTTATCTTTGAAGCCGTCGAGAAAAGGATTGCGATGGTGGAAATCATTCCCGGAAAAGGAAGTGGGCAGTTAAAGAAGACCGTCTTGCGTTTTCTCAACCGTCCTGACATCAAAAAGTTATATCATCGTATAGATAAAGACAGTGAAAATTTTGGAAGACTCTTTGTACGTTTCCGGCACTAGCAATGATTGTAGAGTATTGACACGAAAATACCCCTCACCCAGACTCTGCCCGAAAGGAGCATGGGAACACTCCTCCACTTGAAGACGGGTTTGGGTTTAACATAGCAACAATGTAGTTGTTAAGAAAAGAAAGGCATAGAGAATGATTAATATATTCCGAAAAGGTACGGTATCAGATGAGACCAGAGATAAAACTGAAGAAATGATCGAACCAGGAAAGGAGACTGAAATGAGTGGAGAAAATATAACGAATTTAACATCGGATGTTGAAATCAAAGGTACAATCAAGTTTAGCAGTATCATGAAAATTGACGGAAAGTTTGAAGGGGAAATGATAACAGATGACGGAGAGCTCGTTGTTGGCAAAACGGGTAGTATTAAAGCAAATGTTAAGGTGAAAAATGCCATTATTGAAGGTCATGTGGATGGAAACGTTATTGCAACCGAAAAAGTTGAACTCAGAAAACTGGCACAACTCATCGGTGATCTCAAAGCACGAACCCTGGTTATCGAAGAAGGGGTTGTTTTTGTCGGAAATTGCAATGTGAATCCGGATGGATTCAAAACAGAAACCACAAATTCAAAGGAATGGAAAAAGGAACCAAAAAAGAATCTGGAATAATTTTTCATCGAGGTCACGTTATAATAGAATTGATTTATGAATTCGAAAGCAAACGAACTGCATGGAACCAGAGATATTGTATGTCCTTATTGCCAGCATAATCTCACCGTATCGGTCCATTGTATTTCGATACCATGCCGTCATTGTAATCGGTATATCGATGTTAAAGCGATTCTCTCACCACCCGAAGAAAAGAAAAAACCTTCGAGGGGAGACCGGCGGATTCTTTGTTACAAGTGTGGAAAAGAAATTTTTACAAATGCGAAGGCTCAGGCGGTAACATGTTGTTATTGCTATCACCACAATGACCTGAGTGATTATAAGATAAAAGCCGTTTTGGGGAAAAATATTGAGACACACGGCACATTGTATTTAAAAAGAAAAGGTGTCATAGAAATCTCAAGTATTCGGGTTGGGAATGCTATTATAAAAGGCAAAATTCATGGTGACCTTTATGCAATGGGGACTGTTGAGATTTTAAAGCCGGGTGAAATCTGCGGTAAAATTACGTGCCGTAAACTAATCGTAAAAAAGGGTGGGATATTTAACGGGAGTGTACAGATGCTAAAATCAAACCCACATTTTTCATAAACCGCACGATACTGTCTGGCACATCTTTGAAAGATGGGGTAATTGAAAAATTCAATCTTTTTTTAATTTTCGTTTATATTTTCCAACGGTAGAATGAAAGTGAATTGTTCTCTATCGCCCATTTCTTCAGCACGATGGTCTGGACATAGATGTCTTCCTTCATCGACAATGTGCCCTGAGCGCCCTTTTTCTCCATCTCCGACTCAAACAGGTCGATGAATTTTCTGACGACATCCTTTTTCAGATGGAGACCCCTTTCCGTCTCAACAAAATCGTCCCGACCAACAACCTTCAGATTGATCAGACGTATGATAAACCGGTCAATCCTCGCCCTGAACAGCTCTTCAATATCGCACACAAGGGATTCATAATTATCCTGCGGATTGTGCAAAAAGCCCAGGTAGGGATTCAGGCCAACCGCCCTCACCGTGGCATTGATGCGGGAGAAGAGGAGGTAATATCCAAAATTTAACAGGGCGTTCATGCGGTCTGGGCTCCGCCTGTCCCGCTTCAGAATACGAAAGGCATCGTCATCGATAAAGTTATTCAGCCTCTGATAAATCTTCTTTGCCGCCGCACCTTCCAGGCCGCGCACCTGCGCAACGTCACCTGCCTGATGCATCTGGCAGATCACCCCCTCCAGTTCATCGATAAACCGGTACTGCTCCTTAAGAAATCTCTGCTGAAAAAGAGCAATGTAATTTTGTATCTTGCCTGCAGCAAATTCCTTTGCAATACAGAGCACTTCGGTCTCAGAGAGTGAATAATACTTCTTCCCGTGTTCGTAAGAGACATCATAGTATTTTTTTGAATCCGGCTTCACCGTTGTGATGTAATACCCGGAGCCCAGAGCAATGGTGAGCGGGATATTGTCCTCCGTGCATTTCCTCAGAAGGGCGGTGGAAAAAACGGACTCCATTTTTGTTTGGATAATCATCATGATTCCACTCTTTATCATCTTTTAAAGAGCCATCTTTTAATCTCATGGAAAAACATCCCTGCCCAGTTCCTGCACTTCCAAAAATCTTATCCTCCTATGTTGGAGAATCAGGCTTTCCCGACTCAACTGCTTTCAATGGTTTTTGGGCCTGCCAAGTGGAATCTTTAGGGGAATGGGGACAGCGCTATTTCCCATCCCTGCAACTACGTAATTCGGTAATGGGTTTGTGCCGATGAGAAGAACCAGGTTTGTGAAGGTATTCATTGATGATTCCTTTGCGTTAGGTGGTATGCAGTAATGAACGCATACATCAATTCCCCGAATCTATTGTCGAATTCTATATCTATTGTGACAAAAAAACAAAACAAAAATCGATAAATACCTTTTCTTCATTAAAAAGACCTCATTTTCATTATCCCGGAAATCCCTTCCACAGATTACGTTTGACATCTTATTCAAACATGTGATACCTTAAGACTTACTATTTTCTAAAGAAAGATAGCCGGGTATTTGTTTTGACAGAGCGGATCGTGTATGTTCGCAAAAAGACATCTGTTGATAATGGGCACTTTAAGTGCTATTTTCATGTCTTGTTCCTGTGGGTCATGGGCATCCACCCCGGTTAATCAAAATCCCCTGCCTTCATACTCTGCAGGTGAATTAACAAGAATTTTAGGGCAACAGAACACTTCTGGTGATACAGCGAAAATAAATTGTCAGGGCTTCCCCTCCATCCGATGAGTTTTATCTGCCTAACAACAAATTTAATGGAAAATCACTTGGAAAGTTTTGAAAAGGAGTAGAGAAATGAAGTACAAGAATATATTCATCACCGCCGTTCTGTTTCTTTTCTGTTTTATTATGCCAGTTGGATTGAATTACACGAATATTTATGGAGATTATAGTCGGGACAATCATGGTGATCATGATGACCATGGCAATACGCATGGCAGGGGTAAAACCGGAATACGAGGTGTGGTAAGCTCGGTTTCCGGGTCAACAATCTCAGTCCTCGGCATGGATATAGATGCAAGTGCCGCAGAAATAGTATTAAGGGATTGCGATTCCTCACTGAGCGTTGACGACATTATAGAAGGCGATATGATTGAGGGAAAAGGGAATATAAAGGATGGATCGTTTGTTGCCAGTATAATTAAAATAGAGGGAGCCGGGAAGCTGGAGGGAATTGTGGAGGCAGTGGACAACGATTCTATCACACTCCTGGGCAAAGAGATTGATATTACTTCTGCCAGATGCATCAAAGGAAAACCCACGGTAGGGAAAAAGGCCAGGGTTTACGTGAGAAATTCGGATTCTGGTTTAACAGCCCTTGTCGTCAAAGCTACTGGGATGATGGGACGCTAATAATGGATTATATGTTTTTCGCTAAGAAATTCCCTGGTTTTATTGTTGTAACACAGTAAGTAAAGGGTTAGAGGCATTGTTACCTGGAAACAGAAAGGAAGAATACAAAGGGAAAGGTTACTACTTCTGCGCGGAACATTGTAAAAAGATCTTCAAAAAAGCCCCCCTGCATCTTATAGAAAAGAAAAACAATAATCTGGTGAAAATTCAGATAGAGTAAATAAGCCTGGCAAAACGAGTATAGTGTAAGGGTTAAAATTTTTTTCTAAGGACAACGTATAATGGTTGATATATCATGGCATACGATGCGGGCTGAAGAGATCATAGAGAATCTCGGTACCAATACCGACAGCGGACTCAGTCATGTTGAGGCAGAAAACAGGCTTATAAAATACGGATACAACCAGCTGGAGGAAAAGGAAGGTGTCTCCCCCCTCATACTCTTTTTGGGGCAGTTTAATGACTTTATCGTCTGGATACTGATTGTTGCGGCTATAGTCTCCGGATTTTTGGGAGAATGGATCGATGCATTGGCCATTGTTGCCATCGTTATCATCAATGCCATTATTGGATTCATTCAGGAATACCGTGCCGAGAAATCCCTTGATGCCTTACAAAAAATGACAACACCTTTTTCAAGGGTGTTGCGTAACAGTGAGGTCCATTCCATTCCATCCCGAAATATTGTGCCGGGTGATATTGTGCTGCTTGAGGCTGGAGATTGTGTCCCTGCGGATGGCAGATTATACTCTTCTTTTGGTCTGAAAACCCAGGAGGCCTCTCTTACGGGAGAATCAACACCGGTCAGCAAATCCACAGAACCACTCCAAAATCCCTTATTACCAATAGGCGACAGGGAAAATATGGTATTTATGGGCACCTCAGTAACAAGTGGCAAAGGGATATGTGTTGTTATATCAACCGGAATGCACACTGAGTTGGGAAAGATTGCAGGTCTCATTCAGGAATCGGGAAAAGAAGAGACCCCCCTGCAGCGTAAGCTCGAGGTGTTTGGAAAAAAATTGGTCTATCTGTGCTTAGGAATCGTGGCAATCGTATTTCTTTTAGAGTTATGGCGGAAAGACCCGTTATTGGAAGCATTCCTTATGTCGGTGAGCCTTGCCGTTGCCGCTATCCCGGAAGGTTTGCCTGCGATAGTAACTATTGCCCTGGCTTTGGGGGTGCAACGCATGGTGAAACGCCATGTATTGATTCGAAAACTGCCGGCGGTAGAGACACTTGGATGTACAACGGTCATTTGCTCAGACAAGACAGGTACTCTAACCCAGAACGAGATGACTGTGAGAAAGATATTTGTCAACGGAAAAACTATTGACATCTCAGGAACAGGTTATGCCCCGGAGGGAAATTTCACTTTCAATAACACGCCTCTTTCAGAAATTGATAAGCGGATGGTGACGTTTGTTCTGGGTATAGGTGTATTATGTAACAATGCCCATTTGAAAAGAGATAATACTACGTGGAAGATTCTTGGCGATCCTACCGAGGGTGCCATTTTGAGCGCTGCTGCCAAAGCAGGTATCTGGAAAGAAGGTTTACAGAAAAAATTTCCCCTTGCTTCTGAGATCCCCTTTGATTCTGACCGGAAGAAGATGTCCACTATCAGGAAAACACCGTATTCAGTTCAGCTTGTTTGTGAAAAAGGAGCAGCGGATGTTATCGTAAAGGATTGTACGAGGATCTCTATTGGCGGAGAACTGCGGGACCTGACAGAGGATGATATTCGCGTTATAGTAAACGAAAACAACAAGATGGCTGATGCTGCCCTGCGTGTGATCGGTATAGCATTCAAACCCGTTGACATTGAAACTATCAACCCTGATCCCGATAGTCTAGAAAGAGATTTAATTTTTGCGGGTTTATTGGCCATGATTGATCCACCCAGACCCGAAGTCAAAGATGCCGTTGCGACCTGTCACAAAGCAGGGATAAAGACCGTTATGATTACCGGGGACCATAAGAATACGGCCAGGGCTATTGGGGAAGAATTGGGATTTCTTCGTAACGATAGAAAGGCTATCGATGGGATGGAACTGGATACACTCCCTGATGAAATTTTAGAAAAGGAGGTATCAAAGATAGCCGTATATGCACGCGTTTCAGCTGAACACAAGCTCAGGATAGTGAAGGCATGGAAGAAACAGGGCGAGGTTGTAGCCATGACCGGAGACGGTGTAAACGATGCACCCGCCGTAAAGGAAGCAAGTATCGGCGTATCAATGGGTATAACGGGTACGGATGTTACAAAAGAGGCCTCCGATATGATCATAACGGATGACAATTTCGCCTCCATAGAAGCGGCTGTCGAAGAAGGAAGGGGAATTTATGATAATATAAAAAAATCAATTCACTACCTTCTTTCGTGTAATGCCGGTGAGATTTTTACGATGCTCTTTGCCTCAATATTCAACCTCCCATTGCCATTATTCCCTATACAGATATTATGGATTAATATCGCAACGGACGGATTGCCGGCGCTGGCGCTGGGTGTTGATGCTGTAGATCCGGATATCATGAAAAGGCCAGCCCGAAGGTCAACTGAACAGATTATAGACAGAAATCTTGGCTCACTGATCGTTTTTCAGGGTTTCCTCATAGCCTTGAGCACGTTGCTGGCTTATTTGTATGTTTTATACTATACAAGCAGCGTGAAACCCGGTTATTTACATTATTGGTTTCTGAATAAATTGATACCCTGCTGCTTCGGTGGCCCTCTCAGTGGCGATCTTGAGAGGGCAAGGACGGTTGCCTTTAGTGTAATGGTTATTTCCCAATTGTTTCACTCTTTTAACTGCCGAAATGCTCATCGTTCATTATTCATGATCGGTGTTTTCACTAATAAAAAACTCCTGCTGGCAACTGGATTTTCTTTAGCCATGCAAGTAGCCATAGTCTATATCCCTTACTCTGAAAATATCTTTAAGGTGATACCTTTAGAATTAAAGGACTGGATTGCTATCTTTGGATTTTCCACTCTCGTTTTTATTATTATGGAAATAATCAAGTGTTTTAAGAAATCTTAGAGGAATATAAAAAAGGATGTTAGTCTCGGTGACCGTGACGGTAATTGAGATACTAATTGGTTAATCATAAATGCAAAGGAGGTATCTTCGATGAAGTTACTACTTGTTTCCCTGTTTTACTTTATCTCAATGGGTATTTTTGTTGCGGAAATACTTGCGGAAGAAGAACGGCCAGACACTATGCCGGCGATCATCAGCGAGCAGACACAACTCTGTGTATTGTGTCATAAAAAATACACTCCGGGAATCGTAGAAGACTGGTTTACAAGTAGGCATTCAAAAGTCACACCGGAAATGGCTTTGGCAAAACCTGCTCTTGAAAGAAGGATTTCAAGCGATACAATTCCGGAGACCTTCATATACGTTGTTGTTGGCTGTTTTGAATGCCACGGCCAGAACGCACCAGCTCACAAGGATAACTTCGAGCACTTTGGATTTAAGATCAATGTTATTGTTTCACCAAACGATTGTAAGACATGTCATCCTGTAGAAACGGAACAATATTCTGTGAGTAAAAAAGCCCATGCCCTGGACATTCTGCAAAAAAATCCTTTATATCATACCTTTGTCGAAACGGTTCAAGGTTTAAAAGAGATCAAAGATGATAAAATAATTCCTCTCAATGCATCAGATAATTCAAAATCTGAAACATGTTATGCCTGCCATGGCACTCGTGTTACGGTGAACGGAAAGAAAAAAATATCAACCGATATTGGAGTTATTGAAGTTCCTGACCTCTCCAACTGGCCAAATCAGGGGGTGGGAAGGATTAATCCCGATGGAAGCCTCGGCGCCTGCACCCCATGTCATGCAAGACATAGCTTTTCTATCGAGATCGCCAGGAAACCATACACATGTTCCCAATGTCATCTCGAACCAGATGTGCCGGCATTTAATGTGTACAATGAAAGTAAACACGGAAACATTTTTTTTTCAAAACAACATGAATGGAACTGGACGAATGTCCCCTGGAGGGTTGGCAAGGATTTTCAGACACCAACCTGTGCCACCTGCCATAACAGCCTTTTAACTACTCCCGATGGAGAGGTTATCGCACCAAGAACTCACGATTTCGGGTCAAGATTGTGGGTCAGATTGTTCGGACTCATTTACTCGCATCCTCAACCTAAGGATGCAAGAACATATCTGATCAAAAACAAAGACGACCTTCCCCTTCCAACTGCTTTTACCGGCGAGCTGGCCTCTGAGTACCTGATCGACAAAGACGAACAAATGCGGCGTCAAAATGAAATGAAGAAGATATGCCGCGGCTGTCACAACATTGACTGGGTTAATAAGCATTTTACCAGGCTTGATGCCACTATAGCAGAAACAGATAAGATGAGCCTGACCGCTACCCAGCTTATTTTGAAAGCATGGAATGAGGGATTGGCGGATCCGTCAAATCCTTTTGATGAAATGATCGAACATAAATGGATAAAGCAGTGGTTTTTCTATGCCAACTCGATTCGGTATGCATCTGCTATGGGTGGTCCTGATTATGCCACATTCAAGAATGGGTGGTGGTATTTAACAACAAATTTACATGAAATGCTGGATTTAACAAAAGTTCAAAGAGATAGGAAGTACTGATAAGCATTGATTAATAATTAAGTGAAAATAAATTCATTGACAATTTTGATAGGAAGGGTTAATAATATGTTTTACGTACGCTAAAAGTTTTTATTACCGAGGGTCTTCGGTTCTTTCAAATTAAATCTTTGATTACACTTCGATTTTGCTTGTGACGAAGTCATTCTGGCGGAGGATACAAGATACATTTAAACTTTTTTACTTTTTGAAAGGAGGTAGGGAAATATGTTGCATAGGAAATTTTTAGGAGTGGTTTCTGGTATAACTTTCATTGGCTTGATGGTATGCACGAATAATTTTATTTATGCCGGAGAAGAGGTGCGCAAACAAGAGACACACAAACATAGCGAAAAGGCATTGGCACCGGTACATCCAAGTGTTGATGAATTTGTTTGTCCCTCTTGTAAGGAGGTACGTGTGAGTCCGGAAAAGGGAAGGACGCTTGCTACCATGAAAATGGTTTGTCCTGATTGTAAAAATGAAATAAAAGAATTCGCAGTTCATCATTGTGATAAGTGTGGAAAAGATGTCCTTGTATGTATGATGTGCCAAGAGGCCTCTGCTAAGTTGAAAGCTGCAACGATGGAAGGAAAGTGTCCCAAATGTAAGCAAGTAAGAAGAAGACCTGTCAAGGGAAAGGCCTTGGCAGGATGGGAAATGAAATGCCCTGAATGTAAGAAAAAGACAGAGGAATGGCTCGTTCAGCATTGTGATGAATGTGGAACAGAATTCTTGTCGTGTCCAATTTGTTTGAAGGAACAGGAAAAAGCAAAATAATAAATCAGATAGTATAGGAAAAAAACAACTCTCTTTTAACGGAATTTTTCAGTTAAATTTTTATAGAAGAGAATAAATATTGTAGGGGCGAACAGTCGTTCGCCCCTACGGAAAAGATTTTGTATTTTTCTCTAAGAATACTGTAGTTAGAGATTTATCTTAATGTGAAGAAGCCGCACCATGGGGTGGGTACATGCTTTTGCCTGCCTCATATTTTTTAAATTGGTTGAATTCCTCTTCTGCCTCGGCGCTCATTCCTTTTAACAAATAGACGACACCGAGATAATTATGTGCTGTTCCTAGCTTGGGATCCAACTCCAGTGCTTTTTTGTGTGCATCTATGGCCTCGTCTAATTTTTTCTGCTTGCAATACGTTAGCCCAAGTTCGTTATAAGCGTTGGCAAGGTTGGGATTTAAAGACAAGGCCTTCGTCTGCATCTTGACTGCATCTTCAAATTGTTCATTCATACGGTAGACAACGCCCAGGCTATAATATACCATTGGATCATCTGGCTTCAATTCCAGTTCTTTCCGATAGATCTCTCCAGCTTTATCAAATTTTCCTTGTGTGTAATATGCTTTTCCAAGCTTTTCATAAGCATTGATCATCGTTGGTTCGAGTTCCAGTGCTTTTTGCCATGCTGCAATCGCTTCTTCAAAACCGCTTTTTTTGATACTTTCCAATCCGTAGTTATAATATTCTGCTGCAGTCATTTTTTCTGGCAGAACGACCTCATTCTTGACTTCCGTGGTATCAGTGCTTTCTTCATGTACGACATCCCTATTCGCGACTTCGGCATTTTCATATGCCTCTTTTTTGCCACAACTATATAAGAATAAACATACTATTGCACCTGCAACTGTTATTATCGGTAAATTTTTTCCAATTATTCCCATCTTCTTTCATCTTCTCCCACATAACCATAGTTACTATAGAGTCAATAATGAATACGTAATTTACACAATACTATCAAAAACCCCGAAAATCCTTATCAAGACATCCGCTGTGCCATGAAAGATGCGATCTCTTTGAATACCATTTTGTTTTCTACAGGAATCTCGTCAATTGTTTTATAAGCCTGTTTTACCAAATCTTCCGCATAATCCTGGGCATATTTTACGGCATGATATTTTTTATATGCATCCAGCACCCATTGTATATCGCTATCTGTTGTTTCGCCCCTGGGTTTTAACATGATCTCGCGCAAATGTTTCTTATCTTCCACGCATGCAACCTGTAATGTGTATGAATATAAAAAGCTTGCTTTGCCTTCTTTCACATCGGAACCGATTACCCCCCCACGTCCCTTACCATGGGTCAAATCGATTAAATCATCACGGATCTGAAACGCTGGTCCCATTGTCTTTCCAAGCGTCCATATTTTTTCCACAACCTGTTCCGAAACACCAGATACAATAGCCCCACCAACCATTCCACAGGCAAGATAGTATCCTGTTTTCAACTCCACCATCTTCATATATTTATCGACTGAAAAATCTTCAGCAGCCCTTGCGTTAATGTCAAGCGCCTGGCCTTCCACGGTTTTTTCGTAGGTTGACGTAAGCACCTGTAATAATTTTATCTTCTTTTCCAGTGATATTGGGCTTGCCAATGTAGTTTTATAGGCACACGCAAGGAGATAATCTCCTGCATTAATCGCATTCGCGGTACCATATTTTACCCATACCGTAGGTTGATCACGTCTTACCGTGTCACCGTCCTCAATGTCATCATGGATAAGGAACATATTGTGCAAGGTCTCCACGGCAAGGGCAAAATATATAGCCTCATCAGGATTTCCCCCTAACGCCTCGCAGGTAATCAAACAGAGTGCTGGCCTCACCCTTTTCCCCCCCGTCTGCATGTGATGCCATATAGGTTCACTCAAATAATCCTTTCTATAGGGTGGAATAAGTTCTTTTAACAGTTCATCTATCTTTGCACCGTAATTCTTAATAGATTCCTCTATGCGCATATCTGCCCCTCTTATAACACGGCATGGCCGCAATCAAAAAATAATAGGTAGTAGGTAATAGGCAGTTGACAGTAGGCAATTGGCAATGGAAATTTATCTCCTTCTGCCAACTGCTTGCTGCTAACTGATACCTATTCCCTGCCAAGAAACTCACCTGTTCTCGTATCTACCTTGATTACCTCGCCATTATTGATGAACAGAGGAACCTTTACAACAAGCCCTGTCTCCATTTTTGCAGGCTTATAAACATTCACTACGGTATCTCCCTTCATGCCCGGATCTGTTTCGATAATTTTTAAGGCAACCGACGATGGTAATTCCACCGAAATCGCCTTACCCTCATAAAAGGCTATCTTCGCCTGACTGTTTAAGGTCATATAAGGGATGGCATCTGCGACAGCCTCTTTCGGCAATAATACTTGCTCATAATTTTCTGTATCCATAAAGCAATAATTATCTCCCTCCTTATAGAGGTACTCCATCACCCGGTGTTCCAAGAATACATCCTCTACTTTGTCAGTAGACCGGAATCGCTTCTGAACTACACTTCCTTGTTTCAGGCTCTTCAGCTTTGCCTGTACCATGCCTCGCCAGTTTCCCGGTGTCACATGTTGATAATCAACCACCAAATACAATTCGCCATCCATTTTTATAACGGTACCCCTTTTAATTTCTGTAGCACTTACCAATTTCATAACTCCTCAATAAAATTTTAAAAACATAATCTTATACAAATTCCGTCATTACCGTGTCTGCAATGAATAAGCCTTTTTCTGTAAGCTTCAGCCTTTCGTCTTCATAACTGACGAGACCATCCTTTACTAATCTGTTTATTTGATTTCCAAATTGTTCATCCAGCTTGTAACCAAATCGTTTGTAGAAATCGGTATTTGATATGCCTTTACGTAACCGCAAAGACATAACTACCGTTTCTGATGCAAACTGTTCAGGTTGTAAGCATTCACCAAAAGATTGTACATTTTTGTTTTCATGTATCCCGGTGATGTATTGAACCACGTCTCTTGTGTTCGAAGTCCTGCGGCCATCAATAAAGGAAAATGCCCCCGCCCCTACCCCTGTATAACCCTTGTTTTCCCAGTAAACATGGTTATGAGAACACTCATATCCAGCCTTTGCAAAATTTGATATCTCATAGTGATTATAACCAGCACCTGTTAAATGACATATGGCTGTTTTATACATCTCTAATTCAACGGATTCATCTAGTTTGTGAATAACCTCATTCTCTAAATCCACCGTGAGTGGTGTCCCTTCTTCATACATGAGGGAGTATGTTGATATATGTTCCGGATTCAATTCAATCACTATCCTCAAATCCTTTTCCCAGTCATCGGGAGACTGGGTCGGACACCCGAATATTAAATCAATATTAATATTTTCAAAACCGCTCGTCCTTAATAAAACGAAGGCATTTCTGGCCTCATCACCAGAATGAATACGCCCAAGAAGTTTTAATTGACTATCCTGAAACGACTGAACACCCAAACTGATGCGGTTCACAAAATATTCTTTTAACAATGCAACCTTGTTTCCGGTCAGTGTGCCGGGATTTACTTCAACGGTATACTCCTGTATCTCTGAAGCCGGGATATAATGAACAACGCTGTGAAGCAGTTTTTTTAACTGAGTTTCGGTCAGTATGCTTGGCGTCCCTCCTCCAATATAAACCGTTTTAAATACATATCGCCGTTGCAGAGCACGTAATTCCTTTTCAAGGGCATGAAGATAGTGGTCAACTATTTTTGTTCCCGAGACAATCGAATTGAAATCGCAGTAATTACACTTTCTTGTACAAAAAGGGATATGGATGTAAAGGGCATGGGGAAGAGCATCTTTTTTTACTATCATTGTACAACTATAAAAACTTTAAAAATATCAATACCTTACGGTTTTCTTTGTTCTGCGCACAGCGACATTCTTTTGTTCCGTATCTGCAAGCTCTTTTCGTATAATATTTTTATAATACAACAGCCTTGTTTCCGGGTCTTCCAAAACACCTGCAAAATGTTTTGTGAGATCGTTATAGATTAGTTTAACAGGTATTTCCCTCACCCGCAATCCCCTCTTCCATGCCTGTATCCATAATTGCAGTGGCATACCATATCCATATTCCGTCACATGCAATGCCTTCAATTTTTCGACCTTATACGCCTTAAAACCACAAAAAGAATCCGTTAAACCAAAACCAGTTATGCGATTTAAAATACCGGTAATCCTTTTATTAATAAGATACCGTTCTATCGGTACGTCTGCGCCTACTCTGATGGGGAAAAGGTATCTCGACCCCGATATGATGTCATAATCATAAAAGGGAATTTCTCTTAAAAACAGAGAAATCTCTTCGGGTTCATGTTGCCCGTCTCCATCAATTGTTAATAGGTAATCATATCTATTTTTCATTGCATACGTGAATGCATCTATGATCGCTTTGCCATAGCCAAGATTTCTCGGATGTACGATCATACGAATGTTTTCGACGTTTATTAACCCCTTGCGAAGACTATAGGTTGAACCATCATCTATTACTAATACATCAAGAGAAAAATTTTTAACCCTTTGAATAATGTTATACACGGCGATTTCATTGAAGACTGGTATGGCAATAAGGATATTATTTCTGTGCATAGCGGCTAAATATTTGTGTAAGATAGTTGTGCAAAGAATGAAAAAGAACAAGTCTTGTTCTTCATTTACAATCCGATTATTATAGAAAAACTGATAATTATATAGCAAGGAAAAACCCCTTCAGCCTGATATTTTCAGTTGACATTAAAATATTGACATCACTCATTATAACTGCTAGAATTAGCCACAATTGATAAGAATAAAAAGAGGTTAATGCAGAGGCACGCCCGAAAGCAAAGCATGGCAAGCCATAGTCAAATAGATTTTTACCATATTGAGACAGCTCAATTATCTCAGGTAGTTCAGGTAGTTATTGTCAAGAACAAACGTTCGTTCCCCCCCACTGGAGTTTTTCATGATAAAGTTCCGAGGTAACTATTGAGAGTAAAAGTCGCTAAAACAGCTGGGTTTTGTATGGGTGTCAGGCGGGCTATGGACATCCTTTTGGACGCGGCAAACGAAAAAAACGAGGATGGTAGAGTATTCACTGATGGGCCACTGATTCATAATCCACAGGTACTTGAATATTTAGAAAAGCGGGGAATCCATGTCGTTAACGGACAAACCGATCTTTCTAAGAGCACCGTCGTTATCAGGGCACACGGTGTTACACCTACCCGCAGAAAAGAAATTGAAAGTACGGGTGCAAAGGTCTGTGATGCCACTTGCCCCCACGTAATGAGAGTTCAATCCATTATTAAAAAATATGCCGCACAAGGATACTCAACCGTGATCGTGGGTGATAAAGGGCACGCAGAGGTTATAGGCCTATTAGGGTATGCGGAAGGTAAGGGACACGTTGTGCAGGAACTGGAAGAAATAGACCAACTTCCCCCGATGGACAAAGTGTGTATTGTCGCTCAAACAACACAAGACAGGCGTCTGTTTAAGGAGGCTATCCAGAGGCTTAAAAAACGGTATTCAAACTGCGAATCATTTGAAACTATTTGCAGTTCCACTTACAAACGACAGGATGAGGTCATAAGTCTCAGCAAATCCGTGGATGCCATGATTGTTGTTGGCGGACGGGGAAGCGCCAATACCACCAGACTGGTTAAGATATGCGAGTCTCAGGGAACGCCAACATTCCTTGTTGAAACGGATGCCGAGTTAGACCTCAGTAAGCTCAGAGATTATGATACGATTGGTGTAACCGCGGGCGCTTCTACCCCCAACTGGATGATCAAAAGGGTTGTTGAAAAGGTACATTCTTATAAAGTAAACAGATACGGAAGGCTTTTCTTTGGTTTAAAAAATATCGCTAGTTTTTTCATTGGAAGTTGTATGTATGCGGGCTTAGGGGCAGCGAGTTTAAGTTATGCATGCGCTGTATTGCTGGGAGTTCAACCCCGGTTAAGCTTTTGTCTGATTGCCGCACTCTTTATATTTTCGATGCAGGTTCTGAATCACTTTGCAAATAAAGAAGCCGTGGCGCTCAATGAACCGGCAAGGGCTAAATTCTATGAAAGGAAACAAACCCTCTTCATTGGTCTTGGTATTACCGGAGCGATGGCATCCTTTATTCTGGGATTTATCCTGAGTAAATCCATTTTTTTCTGCATCTTCCTCGCCAGTCTCTTTGGCATTTTTTATCGATTAGAGATCATACCAAAGGGTATGTCCCGTGTGATCCGTTATAGAAGTCTTGAACAAATACCTGGCTCAAAAGAGATCTTTTATAGCATTGCGTGGGCCGTCAGTACTGCGTTAATACCTTTCCTCGGGACCAGAAAAAGTTTTATGCCGTCGCTTGCCATTGCAATTGCCTTTGCATCCAGCCTCGCATTTATCAGGGCGGTGGTCCTTGATATACGTGATATTCAGGGTGACCGTATTTTAGGGAAAGAAACGATCCCTATTGCGATTGGAAAGGAACGAACAAAGACAATTCTTATTATCATCACTGCATTAATCGCTGTTCTGTTGTCCGTAAGTCCGTTCCTTGGATGGACAAACTCATTGGGATATTATCTTCTCCCCTGCATTGCTTATGCCTGTGGGTATCAATATCTGTTCCAGAAAAAAATTATATCAGAAGGTCTCTTACCTGAAACTGTTGCTGATTTTAACTTTATATTTGCCGGTATAATGGCCTTTGTTTGGAAATCAAGCTACTTTTAGACTGGTGATAGTTTATGGAAGAAAAAAGGTACGGAGTGTTCACTCATTTTAAAAAAGACGTCAGAAAAAGGATGTTGACAGGCCTGTTATTAATCCTGCCTGTCTATGTAACCTTTTTTGTTGTAAAATTTCTCTTCAGCTTCGTTGGCGGCACGCTCGCTCCAGTTATCAAAAAGTTCTTGCAATTCTTAGGTGTTGCCCTGCCAAAGACCTCCCTTGATGAATTTATTATTACCTTTTTGGGGCTTATTCTCACATTCCTCGCATTGTACTTTATTGGCATATTTGCAGCCAACTTTGTTGGTAAGGCCATTATTAATTATTTTGAAAACCTCTTAACAAAAACCCCCGTTATTAGAAACATATATTCGTCCGTAAAACAGATCATTAATGCAGTAAGCTTACCTGGCAAGCAGTCTTTTAAGCGTGTGGTTTTCATAGATTTCCCAAAAGAAGGTACAAAATCTATTGGGTTTGTAACAGGTGCGACGCAGTATAATAATGAACACAAATTTATCAGCGTATTTATACCAACCACACCGAATCCAACAACAGGATTTTTAATCTATACCACTGAAGATGCTGTTATCGATACGAATCTTACGGTAGAAGAGGCATTTAGAACACTCCTTTCAGGTGGCGTTCTGACGCCTAAGGATATCAAATCGCCATTCAAGACCGTTGGTACATAAAATTTTGAATTGGCGTGAGTCCCAAAAATATCGCCGTACCTTTGGCTAAAAGCAGTACGAAATAGTGTGGGAGTGCATGTCGGCTGGTGTCGGCGACGGACTTCAAATCCGGTCTGTCCCGCTTTTAGCGGGATAGGTGGGTTCGATTCCCACACGCTCCCGCCACTATATTTTATATATCAAATATTTAGGACTTTTGATACCCCTAAAAAATCGTCCCCGATTTATTATTGGAGAGATAAATCATGAAAGTTGCGATAACTGGTCTGACAGGGTTTCTGGGTCATTATGTAGCAAAAAAACTCTTTGAGAGAGATGTTTCCATTCAGGCCCTTATACGAAATACCAGCAACACCTTACACCTTCAAGATTATCAGAAAAAGATCACTTTTCTACAGGGTGACATGACCGATAAAAAGACTTTGAAAAAATTTGTACAAGGCGCCGATGTGGTCATCCATATGGCCTATGAAAGGGATGGGGCTTCTTTTCGTGAAGCAGCCAATAAGGACATCAAACGATTTGTAGAGGCTAATCTGTTGGGCAGTATAGAACTTCTGGACGCCTCTAAACAGGCAGGTATCAAACAATTTATCTTTATCAGTTCCTGTGCGGTATACGGGTACATTTTTCCCCGTATCAGGCTGGATGAATTACATCCTCTCATACCCGATTCAAATTATGGCGCCTATAAGGCATCCGTTGAGGCATTTTGTCATCCATATTACTTGACAAAGATCTTTGATACAACCATCTTTCGTCCCGTAGGTATGTATGGCATAAATCCACACCTGGCCCACTCTGCCTGGTATAATATCGTGAAGGACATTAAACAGGGCATAAACGTTGAAGTTTCAGGTGGCGGAAAGGTTGTACATGTAGAAGATGTAGTTCAGGCAATAGACTTAGCAATGAGCAACAAAGAGGCCTCAGGGAAAATTTACAATCTGGTGGACTTTTATGCTGATAACATGACAGTAGCACAAATAACCAAAGAACTCTGTGCTTCTCAATCCAACATCAGTGGCACTCCCAAACAATCCATCCACACCATAGATAATACTCAATCTAAGTCCTTAGGCCTACGTTACGCCGGGATTGAGGGTTTAAAACGATATATTCGAGAATTACTAAACCTCACTTAACAAAACCTTCACACATCTTTTTTCCGACAAAATTGCTTTTTAGAGACGAATGCTCCGCTAGCCAGTCCGTATCCCTGACTCGGTTTCCTGATTTGGCATTTAGCAACGCTCTCATATACAGATTGAAAATCCTCCAAACAGACCCTACCAATTATTTGAATAATAGCTTCTGCGATCATTCTCTGTAAATGGCAGAAACTTATTCCTGCCGGGGACCGCACCTCGAATAATTCACGCCATTTCTTTATTGATCAAACGCAAGGCAGGGGCTTATCACTCATTCAGACCTTTTCTACGCCGACCTCTCACCCAGTCATGCTAGTCTTCTTCGTAAAAAATACTAAATACCTTCTAAATTTATTTTTTATTATTCCGATAATCCGAGGTAACAAATGCAATGAAAAGGCAATATATGCAAAGAGGTAAACGTTTATGCAAAACCCTAATATCATGACAATAAAACAAGTCGCAGAATATCTTAAAATAAGTCCCCGCACAGTATATAAGTTAGTGAAGGAAGGGGCAATCCCTTCCTTTAAGATAATGAATATGTGGCGATTTGAGCAGTCTAAAATTGATCAGTGGATACAAGAAAAAAGTGAAATTAATAACTTCAACGTAAACGGAGGTAAGGAACATGCCAAAAGTGCTCATAATTGATGATTCGGCGGTCATGAGAAAGATTATTCAGAGAAACATCCAACAATCTGGCCTGATCGTGGATGAATTTGTCGAGGCAGGAGACGGAAGGGAAGGTCTTGAAAAAGCCATTTCCAATAATATCGACTTAATCCTCTGTGACTGGAACATGCCAAACATGACAGGAATAGATTTTGTCAAGGCCTTCAGGGGGTCGGGCCAAAAGAGCAATGTTCCAATTGTAATGGTGACCACAGAAGGCAGCGAGACAAAGATTGAAGAGGCAAAAAACAGCGGTGCAAATGGTTATCTGACAAAACCGTTCACACCGGAACAATTGAAGTCCAAATTAGGAAATTTCTTACTCGTAAAATAGTAGCCACATCGCTTTTTATGCGTACTTTGAAAGTTTAAAAACTCAGATAAAGAAAAGGAGAAAATATATCATGGCGTTAGAAAGTATGATGGAAACCATCGCATCGGATATTACCGAGTCTACAAAGACACTATTTGAAACGATGATTATGATGGATTTGAAGTATGACGAGGCCTCATTGGTAGACGATACACAAATAAAAACGGATGTTATCGGCATGGTAAGCTTCACCGGTAAATATCACGGTGTTATTGCCCTGTTTTGCTCAAAAAGGTTCGCATTAAAGGTCGCATCAACTATGTTGATGACAGAACTGACCGAATTTTCGGGCGAGGTTAAAGATGCCATCGGTGAAGTATCAAACATGATCGCAGGAAATGTAAAGACAAAACTGGCGGCCCAATATGGTGACATGCATCTCTCCATACCAATTGTAATCGCAGGAGAAGGTCTTTCTATCACCGCTGTAAACAATCACCCTGTTGTAGCTGACACAACACTTTCCTGCTTCAGTAAAGATCCCTGGCTCATGACACCCTTTATCTCCAACAACGAAAAGTTTAACATCGGCTTATTGCTCAAAGAATCAAACAAATAGATATTCAATAGTAATAAAAAATGGAAAAATCCCCAAACAAAAAGACATCTTCTAAATTAGAGGAAACTCTCGTAAGTACATTTCCGCGGATTTGTACCGATTGTGGCAAGCTGACGAACAAACAGTTTTTCCTGACAAATCCCATGCTACAGAATACAACGCTAAACTCATTTATTAAAAAGATCAATACAAGTCATGTAATGGCAAAGCTGGCAATAGAAGAGTTTTACGAAGGAGAATTGTATTTAATCTTTGCGGTAAAGGAGGCTATTACCATTGGAAGTCTCTTGTTAACCCTTGAAGATGCTGTAATCAGAGATAATGCAAACAAAGGTCTTTTTGACAGTGATTGCGCGGACGCATTTAAAGAATTTACAAATCAGGTCTGCGGTATGCTGGATAATGAATTAAGACCGAAACTACCCAAACCCATCCATCTGAAATTAACAAGTACAGTTCTCATGGACAAAGAAAACGCAAGCACCGGGCTCAGTGAAGAAGCCTTGAATGAAGAATGTCTTATTCTGACGGCAACGATGCGCATTCTGGGTTTTGATGACGGTCAATTCATACTAAGCGTGTCAAAACTGGTCGGCGAAGAGTTTTTTTGCGAGGTAATCGAAGAGAACAAAAAGCAGTTCAAGGGTACTATACTTGCCGTAGACGATTCAAACACAGATTTACGAATTATCCGGAAACTTTTAAGCAGTGAATATAAAGTATTGGTCACTGACAATCCAAATAGCGCTCTCTCTCTGCTTCAAAAAGACCATGTCGACCTTGTGCTGATGGATATTTATATGAACGGTGTTGATGGGATAACACTCTGTGAACGTATTAAAAGAAACGCCATGTCCAGCACGATACCGATCATTATGTGTTCCTCTGCTCCAACACAGAATAATGTAATACAAGCCATCCGCGCAGGTGCAGTAGATTTTCTTGTAAAACCTTTTACAAGACAAAAATTAATTGAAAAGATCAATAAACACATAGTTGACAATAACATACTTTTAAATTCCTCGTAAGTTATTACTTTAACCTGATGAAAATACGGATACCACAGATTCCACAGATGATTCTGTGATTTCCTTTAAAACTTGATTTATGAGGATACAGAATATGGAAGACAATATAAATTTTATGGACGATGTTGAAATTGTTAAAGAATTTCTTGCCGAATCTTGTGATCACCTGGAGGATGTTGAATCTAAGATACTGCAGTTAGAAGAAAACCCGGAAGATATGGATATTATTAACGGTATATTCCGTCCTATTCATAGTATGAAGGGCAGCGCGGGCTTCCTGGGTCTGAAAGATATCGGTAAAGTAAGCCATGAATTAGAAACCCTTTTGGACGAAGCAAGAAAGGCAAAAATAAAAATCACATCAGAAATTATTGAAATCCTGTATGAAGGCGTAGACATATTAAAAAAACTGAGAGAAACTATAGCAAATAAAGTAGATAACAAAGATACTTCAACAGAGGTAATTGACTACCAACCACTTTTATCAAAGATATCCGCTATTTTAGGGGGGAATCAAAATTCATCTTCACAAAAAGATAATGATACTCATTTTCCAAAAGAAAAGCATATCGGTGAAATATTACTTGAAACCGGTGATATTAGCAAAGATCAGTTGGAACAGGCATTAGAAGAACAGAGATGTAGAAAAAAACTGGGTGAAATATTACTCGAAAAAGGGATAACCACACCTGAGAAGATTACCAACGCACTTAAGATTCAGTCGGTAATTGGCAAGCCATCGTCTGAAACCGTTAAAGTGGATACCCAAAAGTTGGATAATCTTGTTAACCTTGTGGGCGAACTGGTAATTGCTAACGCCCTCATCAGTGAGACATTTGGTAACACCAGCAATGGCACAAATAAAAATCTTTCCCACCTTAACAAGATCGTCAAGGACATACAGGACCAGGTTATGTGCATGAGAATGGTGCCTCTGAAATCAACATTCCAAAAAATGGCCAGACTCGTGCGGGATGTTTCTGCAAAAGTGGGCAAGAAAGTACGGCTGGAAATTTCCGGGGAAGATACAGAATTGGATAAGACAGTGATTGAAGAAATCGGTGACCCGCTTGTACATATTATTAGAAACTCGATCGACCATGGAATCGAACCTCAGGAGGAACGAACAGCCAGAGGGAAATCTGCTGATGGTCTTGTGCGATTAAATGCCTTCCATCGGGGTGGTAATATCGTTATTGAAATCGAAGACGACGGTAAGGGTCTTTGTAAAGAAAAAATTTTGAAAAAGGCTATTGAAAAAAGACTGATCGATGAAGATGCCACACTCTCCGATCAGCAAATCTATAATCTCATCTTTGCTGCCGGGTTTTCTACGGCAGACAAGGTGACTGATGTCTCAGGGCGCGGTGTAGGCATGGATGTGGTAAAAAAGAACGTTGAACGTTTGCGGGGGAAGATAGAAATTTTTACGGTTGAAGGAAAAGGCACCAAAATTTCCATCAAACTACCCCTTACCATGGCGATCATCGATGGCATGATTGTACAGGTGGGGCCGGAAAAATATATTGTCCCCATGCTCTCTATTGAAGAATCCATTCGTCCGAAAAAAGAAGACGTTTCTACCGTGCAACAACGCGGAGAATTGATTAATGTACGAGGCAATTTGTTACCTATGGTGCGACTACACACCTTGTATAACGTTAAACCCAAAAAAATGAATCCCTGGGAGGCCCTTATCCTTATCGTTGAAGGTGAAGGGCGAAGGTGTGGGATACTCGTCGACGACCTTCTGGGTCAACAGCAGATAGTTATTAAGAGTTTGGGAGAACAGTTCCGCAATATTCAGGGAATCTCCGGCAGCGCCATACTTGGAGACGGACACGTAGGTCTTATCCTTGATGTGGGGGGTATTATGAGTATTGCGTTGAATTAACTATCAGCTATCAGGTGTCAGGTATTGAGGATTGGGGGGGGATGAACAATGTCAGACAATATCAGAAGTTCCTAGAATTTGGAGGTTTGGCAAAAGGCGATGAATTTAGCTGTAGAATGCTATGGGATAACGAGAGTCCTCCCTAAGAATGAATCATACGGCATGAGTAGCCAATTACAGCGCTCAGTTATTTCTATTTCATCACACAGACTCTAAGAAAGGAGGTACCATACAAACAAGTGCAACTGAGCTTCTAAAACTACGTATAGGCCATTATATCACTGATCCAAAAAGAAGGGGGAACTGCGTGAAGATGAACTTAAGTACAAAGATTATCTCATTATTTATTATTGGTGGCTTAGTGCCTTTGATTGCAATTGGAGTATTGAGTTATTATAGTTCCAGCAAAGCATTGGAAAAACAGGCGTTTAACCAGTTGGTTTCTGTGAGAAACATAAAACAAGCCTTTATTGACGAGTGGTTTTCAAAGAGGAAAAGCGATGCCGTTACTCTTGCAAAAAATGAGATGGTCATTAATGCCGTAAAGGAATTTAAAAATGCATTTAGCGTTGTAGGAGCAGAAAAGGTGCGGGATTTGTATATTACCAAAAATCCATTTCCAGCCGGCAAAAAATTGGAATATTTTGACGCACAGGATGGCAGCAATTACAGCAAGTTGCACGCACGTTTCCATCCCGTCTTTAAACAATATCTCGAAGAATATGGATATTATGATATTTTTCTCGTAGATGCTGAAACAGGAAATATCATTTACACGGTTTTTAAAGAACTTGATTTCGGCACTAGTTTAATTTCTGGACCTTATAACACGAGCAATATTGGAAGGCTCTATAAAGAGGTTAACGCTGCGAATACCGGCAATGATCGTAGCTATTCAAAACTGGCTGATTTCGAACCGTATGCCCCTTCGAATGGAGACCCAGCTTCTTTTATTGCCAGCCCAATTTACGACGGTGGCCAGAAGGTCGGTATACTTATCTTTCAGATGCCTATCAATAAAATTGATACCGTCATGCAAGAACGATCGGGTCTGGGTGAAACGGGAGAAACGTATCTGATAGGTGCAGATAAATTGATGCGTTCCAATTCGAGATTCTCAGAAAAACCCACAGTTTTGGTTAGTAAGGTTGATACAGAGGCTGTAAAAGAGGCCATTGGAGGTAAAACCGACTGTAAAGTTATTAATGATTATCGTGGCGTACCTGTTTTAAGTGCATATGCGCCTTTTAATGTATTCGGCATGAATTGGGCAATTATAGCCGAGATCGACAAGGCAGAGGCGTTCAAGGCTGTTGATGACTTACGGAAATGGATGATTATTATTGGAATCGCTTCGGCTGGTTTTGTAGCAGGATTAGGCATCCTGGTTGTCAAGATTACCAGCAAGATATCGGGACTTTTCAGGGCGCTTTTAAACGATCTGACCGAGAGTTCCACACAGGTAGCCTCTGCTTCAGAACAGATCTCATCATCAAGCCAGAGCCTTGCCCAGGGGGCATCAGAGCAGGCTGCATCTATTGAAGAGACTTCCTCATCTATGGAAGAGATGTCTTCCATGACCAAACAGAATGCAGAGAATGCCCATAAGGCATCCGAATTAGCAACCTCTTGCTATCATTCTGCGCAGACTGGCAACGAGTCCATCACAAAGGTAAACGATTCAATGCAGGAAATCAACGAAAGCAGCAATAATATCGTAAGCATTATCAAGGTCATAGACGGAATTGCCTTTCAGACCAACCTCCTGGCACTCAATGCTGCCGTAGAGGCTGCGAGGGCAGGCGAACATGGAAAAGGCTTTGCGGTAGTTGCTGAAGAAGTGCGAAATCTTGCACAGAGGTGCGCCAGTGCGGCGAAGGATATTACCCGACTCATTGAAGATAGCGCAAAGAAGGTTACTTCAGGCACAGATCTTGTCAAACAATCGAGCGAAATCCTCAAAGAGATCGTTACGAAGGCAAAGAAGGTTACCGATCTTGTAAACGAAATTACAAACGCTTCGAAGGAACAGGCGGATGGAATAGACCAGGTCAGCAAGGCCATTACCCAGATGGATCAGGTTACACAACAAAACGCTGCGAATGCTGAAGAAACCGCTTCGTCCAGTGAGGAACTCTCAGCACAGGCGGAAAGCCTGAGAACGCTTGTGGATAGAATCGCCAGAGAGGTTGGCACTGGCAAAGAAAATGCCGTGGTTTCAAGGAAGGAGAATATGCAAGTAACGAAAAAAGAAGTATTTGTTCCTTCAAGCAAAAGAACCTTATCCGCCCGGAAAAAGACAGATCACCGTATTGCGAGAGGAAACAAAGACGAAGCTAGCATCGGGTCCAGTCACGATATACTGGACGAATCTTTGCAAGAAGAGAACGGGAAGAAACATGCCATGTTGGCCACCAAATCTAATCGCATAATCCCCATGTCAGATGATGAATTTAAAGATTTTTAAGCAAGGTGTAAATTTAAGCCTTCGGCGACTTTCTCAATGTAGAGTGAAGAGACCTTTCGCTCTACAGCCGAGGCTTTGAAATTCCTTAGGATTTAAATTATGACTTGGGCAACTAAATATTCCCCTCCCTCTGGTGGGAGGGGTCAAGGGAGGGTAATCGTTCTTTTCTCACCCCGCCTAATCTTTCCCATCAAGGGGGAGGAACTAATTGCCTGTAAAACTAAACGTCAAAAAAGGAGGAAAAATGGCAATCCAATGGACTGAAAATTTGGCTGTGGGCGTAGACATGATTGATAATCAGCATAAAGGAATATTTAGCAGGGTAAACAATCTGCTGAGCGCAATGGCACAAGGGAAGGGACGGGACGAAGTGGGTAAAGTAATAACATTTTTGGCAGATTATGTGGTAAAACACTTCCGCTCGGAAGAAGAACTCATGATCAAAAATAACTACGATGGCTACCCGTCGCAGAAGAAAGAGCACGCTCAGTTTATACAAGACTTTTCTGGTTTAAAAAAAGAATTCGAAACAAGCGGTGTTACCTCACATTTGGTAATACAAGTTCAGCAAAGGTTATGTAATTGGTTGACGAATCACATCGGGAACGAGGATAAAAAAATTGGTGCGTTTTTGAAGGAGAAGGGGTAACTCTCAACATAAATGGAAAATTAAATATCAAAATGCAGATACAAGGTGTAGGGTGGGTTAAACAAAGCGAACCCACCACCATGAAGGTGGATCCGGCGCAGGAAACTGCACCTTAAACATTAAATTATTACATTTAACAAGTGAAAGGAGAACCACATGCAAGCAGTAATGGAAAAGGGAAAAAAATCAGGTGCCTCGGAGGCCCTGTTGTATGAAGGAAAATACCTGACCTTTGTGTTGTGCGGTGAGGAGTATGGCATAGAGATACTCAAGGTGAGGGAAATTATAGGTATTATGAATATAACACCCGTGCCTCAGACACCCATTTACATGAAAGGGGTGATTAATCTCCGTGGAAAGGTAATTCCCGTAGTAGACCTAAGGCTAAAATTCGGATTTCAGGAAACTGACCATACAAAAGAGACATGTATTATCGTGGTGGAAGTCAAAAACAAACTCACAGGAGTCCTTGTAGATACAGTCTCGGAAGTACTCGATGTTAATGGTGAGGATTTGGAGCCTGCACCTCATCTTGGAGAAGGTATTAATACTGAAATCTTTTTGGGCATGGCAAAGATAAAAAACAAAGTGAAAATTCTCCTCGACATAGACAAGGTTTTAGGCACGGAAGAGATTAATATGGTCGAAAGTTTAACGAGTGTAAGCTAATTTTGTTTTTTTCCATAGAAACAGTGACTTTAGCATAAATGTAAAAAAGTAACTACTTAGGGTTTAGGGTTTAGGGTTTAGGGTTAGAGAGATGAAGATTGAAAGGTTTGAAGATATTGAGGCTTGGCGCTTGGCACGCGAATTAACGAGGAAAGTACACCGTCTGACAAAAAAGCCGGAATTTGCCAAGGACTACGGACTCAAAAGACAGATACAAGAAGCTTCGGGGTCATCGATGCATAATATCGCCGAAGGTTTTGATTCTGCTACAAATGCCGAGTTCATCCGGTTCTTACGGTACGCTAAACGGTCTTGTACGGAGGTTCAGAGCGAACTCTATGTTGCCCTGGATGAAGAGTATATATCCTCCCACGAATTCAAAGAAGTCTATGGGCAAGCGGGAAGAAAACGCGCTGCCGTCCATGGATTTATCAAATATCTTAAGAATTATGAAAAAAGTAAAACAACCAACCCCGAACCTGATAATCCAAGTAGTTACGCAAAAAGTATAACAACCGAGGAATAACATAGAAAAATGAAAAAAACGGGAGGAAAAAAATGATTGGTAAAATGAATATGATGACAAGACTCATTGTTACGATTATCGCTGTCATTGTGGTCTCGACATGCATTTTGACGTATATCAACACAAAAAGACAAAAGGCACAGATGTTGGCGGAGGTACAAAAACAGGCAAGAATGGCAGCAGATCAATTAATTTCTGCGAGAAAGATAATTGCGGAAAAGCAAAAGACAATAAACACGGATTCCAAAGGCAATTTTGAATTCAAGGGCGTGATTCCGGCAGTTTTAGGACGGGAGATCTCAGAACATTTCAGTCAAACAACCATCTTTAAGATGAAACAGACGAGTATTAAATACAGAAACCCGGCAAACAAGCCTGATGCATGGGAGATCCACCAGTTAGAAAGATTTGAGAGAGAGCCTGGTTTAAAAGACATCTCAGAAATAGCGAAATTAGAGAACGGCACGGAGGTCTTCCGATTAATGGTACCCCTAAAGATCGAAGAAGCATGCCTGAACTGTCATGGAGATCCGTCAACGAGTCCCACCAATGATGGTAAAGACCTGGCGGGCAGACAAATGGAGAATTACAAACTGGGAGATATTCGTGGCGGAATAAGCGTAACTGCACCGATGGCCGCCGTAAATGCAGCAATTTCCTCGAATAGAAATTTCAACATCATAGGAAATGGAATTTACGTGATTCTGATAGGGACGATAGTCTTTTTTATCGCCAGAAATATCACATCTTTGCTTAAGAGACTGGTTTATAACTTAAAAAATGGCGCCGAAGAAGTCACTTCAGCAGCAAACCAGATTTCTTCTTCCAGCCAGTCTCTTGCTGACGGGGCATCACAACAGGCCTCTTCAATAGAAGAGACCTCTGCTTCAATTGAAGAAATGGCCTCAATGACAACAAAGAACGCTGATAACGCAAAGGAAGCCAATCAACTTGCAATCAAGACAAAAACATCTGCTGAAAGTGGAAATGAGGCCCTGGATACCCTGCAGACAACTATGCGGGATTTAAATTCAGGCAATGACAAAGTCCTTTCGATAATCAAATCAATTGATGAAATAGCATTTCAAACGAACCTTTTGGCTCTTAATGCGGCAGTTGAGGCAGCAAGGGCAGGAGAGCATGGAAAAGGATTTGCCGTTGTTGCAGAAGAGGTGCGCAACCTTGCACAAAGGTGTTCCGTAGCATCTAAGGAAACTGCGGACTTAATCAATTCGAGGGTGGTAAGTACCGAGAATGCTGCAAAGATTGCCGATAAATTCGCAGCCAATCTTAAAGAAATTGTAACCGAGGCTAAGAAGGTAACAGACTTAGCAGGGGAAATTGCCGCTGCCTCGCAGGAACAATCGGATGGAATTAATCAAATATCCAAGGCAGTTACAACAGTGGACACGGTTATACAACAGAATGCGGCAAATGCAGAAGAGTTAGCGTCATCGAGTGAAGAATTATCCGCACAGGCTGAAAATCTGAAGGCTATTATACAGGAGTTGGCTATGGAAATCGGGAATATTGACGACGATTTGAAAACTTCTGAAAAAGCACAACTTCATACGTATTTCGAAAAGAAATCTCAATCATCAAGAAAAGATGTCTCTTGCAATAAAAGTAAGCAAACGACTCAGATTAAAAAAGCCGATAACTCTTCAAAGCCGGTTGATAAGGCGAACGGTAATGGCACTGCAAGAGGTGAGAGGGTACTAGCCAGGACGCCGGAAGAATTAATACCTCTCAATAACGATTTCAAGGATTTTTAGTGCCTAAAAAGTGTAACTATCCGGTGTTAGCCGCAAAAAGGCACATAATGCACAAAAAAAGTTATAAAATGAAAACACATGACTGATTTTGCGCATTTTTGCGGCTAACCCGAATAATTAAATCGAGAAAGGAATTTTCCGGTGAACAATACTCAGTGTATGATTACAGTTGGTGTTGGCGATCTAAAGATTGCACAAGCGCCTCATGTATTAAAGACATTGCTCGGTTCATGCATTGGAGTTGTGTTACATGATCCGGTAAACAAGATTGGCGGACTTCTGCACATAATGCTGCCAAAAAAAAATGGTACTGATTTAAAGATTACTAAATACGCGAATACTGGACTCCCCTATTTTATCTATCAAATGGTTACCTATGCAGGCGGTTCCAGAAGCGCTCTTTACGCTAAGATCTTTGGCGGTGCAAAGATGTTCAATGCTAACGGTCTGCTGAATATCGGTGAATCAAATGAATTAGAAGTACGACGGATATTGAAAGAAGAAGGAATCAGGATAGTTGCGTCGCGAACTGGTGGTACAAAAGGATACAATATTATATTTGATACGAATACTGGTGATGTGACATGCCGCATATTTGGTGAATCAGTTGTGGTCTATTAGTATTGCCCTCTTGGTTATAAGTGCCAAATAACAAGCTCCAAACAACAATTTGTTATTTATCTGTGATTTGGAATTTGTGATTTAGAATTTTTGATTACGAGCCTTCGTACCCTTTGTGTCTTTGTGGTTATGAAAGTTTGATAGAAAGAGGAAGGTAAAAAATGAATATTACTCAAGATCGCCTAAAAATATTGGAAATTATGTCAAGCCTCAGCATTGATCGCGCATCCAGGGCATTATCAAAGTCACTGAGGACAGGCGCAAGAATTTCCCTTTCAAAAGTATCCATTGCTGATCTTAGTGAGGCTACAGAGAAGATGAATGAAGATCAAAGAGAAATGATAAGCGTTATGGTTAATTTTAAGGGAAACGAGGGTTGCAGGCTTTTATTCATGTTGCCCCTGGAAGGATCATTAATCCTTACAGACCTATTTCTTCGACAACGCATTGGAACCTCAAAAGAATGCGATGTTTTTACGGAAAGTGCGGTACAGGAACTCGGAAACATTCTCGCCAGCCACATCAGCAATGCACTAGTTTCGGATTTTAATGCAAAGTTAATTCCACAACCACCACAGGTACATAACGATTATGCAGGGGTCATATTTTCGAACCTTGTACTAGAACAAGGCATGGTGGATGATAAGCTCTTACTGATAGAAACAATATTTGAAATTAGTGGTACCGAACTCGAATGTTATCTGTTTTTGGTTCCTGAAATGACATCGTTTGCGAAATTGTTAGATTCTATAGGAGTAAAAACATGAAAAAGATATTAGTAGTAGATGATGCAAAAGTCATAAGAATGATAATCAGGCAAGTTTTGACGCGCCATGGATTTGAGATTGCAGGAGAGGCCGGTAATGGCAGGGAGGCATTAGAAAAGTACAAGGAATTGAGACCCGATGCGGTAACCATGGATATTGTAATGCCAGAAGTTGATGGAATTCAAGGGCTCAAAGAGATTATTGCCTTTGATAAACAGGCAAAGGTCGTCATGATTTCCGCCATTGACCAGCAAGACGCATTAATGGAATCCATCCGGCATGGGGCAGCCGATTACGTGGTCAAACCATTTGAAGATGACCGTATGGTAGCATCACTTCGGAATATATTTGGTGAAAACAATAATGTTTCGGTAGGCAGTAGGCAGTAGGCAGTAGGCAGTAGGCGACGGTCTCTTAAAAGGATATTTTGCCCTTTTATAACAAAAAATATCTGAGGAAAACAGGAAGGCAAGAAAATGGGACTTGAATTTAAAAAATTGACAGATGATATCATTGTTCGTTCCTATTTGAAAGCAGTTAGACAAAGACACGGCTTGATCTTAAACTATGCAAAACCAATTTTGGAAATCAAAAGAGTAATTTTTACAGAATAATATTCCTGATCTTCCTGCTTTCTTTAGATGCTATTTAAGGTTTTTAAGGAAAATACCTATGGACATCGATATCAACGATAAAGAATTTTCTCTTTTCCAGCGCTTAATCTATGACGAAAGCGGAATAAATCTTACCCCGGCAAAAAAAGAGTTGTTGAAATCCCGATTAATGAAGCGCTTACGAGAAAGATCGTTGACCTCATTTAAAGAATACTATAAATACGTTACCGAAGCAGATACAACGGGTGAAGAACTGATCAGTATGCTTGATTGCATCTCTACAAACCTCACGGAATTTTTCAGAGAAGCAGCACATTTTGATTTCCTTTCAGAAAAGGTAATTCCTTTCTTAGTGGAAGATAAAAGAAAAAAAAAGGAAAAAAAGATCAGGATATGGTGCGCAGGCTGCTCAACCGGTGAAGAGCCATACAGTATTTCAATGATACTGGCAGAATGCATAAAAGAGCTCTACGAATGGGATATAAAATTATTAGCTACCGATTTGTCGACCCGGGTTTTAAAAAAGGCCATGCAGGGAATATACGCAAAAGACCGGTTAAAGGGTATTCCCCTTCAAATGCTAAACACCTATTTCGAAAGGGGAGCACACAATTTCAAAGATCATTATCAAATAAAAGATTTCTTAAGAAACCTGATCGCATTCAGGAGGCTTAATCTTACCGATAAAACCTTTCCTTTCAAAGGACAATTTGATTTTATATTTTGCAGAAATGTAATGATCTATTTTAATAAACAAACCCAGACTGAGTTGGTATCAAAATTTTACAAGCACCTTACCCCTAATGGGTATCTTTTCGTAGGTCATTCTGAAAGCCTTGCCGGCACTGAAACCAGATTCCGGTACGTACGACCCACAATTTATCAGAAGTAACTCAATTTCAAATCAAAGATGCAAGTAAGGAGGCTTAACATGCTAAAAAAAATAAAGGTATTGATTGTGGATGATTCAGCTGTGGTCAGAAAAATATTATCTACAGGTTTAAGCAGGGATCACGGAATTGAAGTCGTGGGAACCGCAGCGGACCCATTTATTGCCAGGGACAAAATCATAAATCTAAAACCTGATGTAATTACCCTTGATATAGAAATGCCCAGAATGGATGGCATCTCCTTCTTGCAAAGATTAATGACATACTATCCGTTACCGGTCATTATGGTTAGCTCATTGACACAGGCAGGTTGCGAAACTACGTTGAAGGCTTTAGAAGTAGGCGCACTGGATTTTGTCGCGAAACCATCACTGGATGTTTCACACACTCTCTATGAGATAGTAACCGAATTAGCAGAAAAGATAAAAGAATCAGCAGGAGTTAAAGTTAAGAAGAAAGAATATTTTAAAAATACCGGCAGTAAAAATACCACTGCCATGCACACAGAGACGAGCCATGCATTGATCAATAGCACGCACAAGATTATTGCAATTGGGGCGTCTACAGGTGGAACGGAAGCGCTCAAGACGGTGCTGATGCAGATGCCTCCGAATGCGCCGGGAATATTGATTGTGCAGCATATGCCACAATTGTTTACAAAATCATTTGCTGACCGTTTGAATTCTCTTTGTTCTGTCGAAGTGAGAGAGGCTAAGGATGGCGATAGTATTATTCCTGGCCTGGTGCTGATTGCGCCAGGAAATTATCATATGGAATTACGAAGAAATGGCGCCCGATATTATGTGACGACAAACCAGGAACCGCCTGTTCGTCGTCATAGACCCTCTGTAGAAGTCTTATTTGATTCAGTTGCAAAATATGCAGGGAGCAATGCCGTCGGTGTAATTATGACTGGTATGGGTGATGACGGTGCAGGTGGTCTCCTGAAAATGAAGGAGGCGGGTGCTAAAACAATGGCTCAGGATGAAGAAAGTTGTGTGGTATTTGGCATGCCCAAGGAAGCAATCAAATTGGGTGCGGTCGATACGATTGTTCCGCTTCATAAAATTACCCCTTCCATTTTATCATTGTTAACCAAGATGTGATTTATTTCATGAAGATGAAAAACTAAGCACTTCCCATAAAGCGTAAAAAGTGTTTCACAAGTCCAGGATCAGTTGCAAAGTGGACGTGGGTATAAGAACCCAGCACCCTGTCAGCAATGAGACCATCAAACCTTGATTTTTTGTCATTGCATTTAGAAATTGCATAAGCAAATCGTGTATCTTCGGGCACATGCAGTGATGACCAGTGAAATTCGTGGGCCTTAAATCTATCACCTTTTTCACACAGGAGATTATCGTGTATCGCCTGAACTGTAATGTAGCCCAATCCCTGCCTCTTGTTCTCCATTTTTGTCATCCCTTTCAGTATTCCACACATCTCGTATGTCTTCTTTTTAAAATCTATCAACTGTTCAAGCAGATACATCATTCCTCCGCACTCTCCATAAATAACCACACCATTCTTGTGCGCTTTTCGTATGGATTCTTTCATAGTGGTATTCGATGCAAGCAAAGCGGCATGTAATTCAGGAAAGCCACCCCCCAGATACAAACCATGAATGCCCGCAGGCAGATATTTATCATACAGTGGACTAAAATACGCTAGCTCAGCCCCGTATAACTCAAGAAGGTCAAGATTGTCCTGATAATAAAAATTAAATGCTTCATCCACAGCAACGGCAATTCTAAAATTAAATCGCTCATTAATCTCAGAGAATACCGTCTTCTTAAATGAAGGAAGATTATTTGGGGAGGACGCAATACCGATCAGTGTATCGATATCCACAGTGGTCGACAACAAATTCCCGATTTTTTGATACGCAGCCTTTGAGAACTCCTGTTCTATTGACGGCACTAAACCAAGGTGTCGCTCTGGCAGTAGTATTTCTCCATCAAAAGGCAGATATCCCAATACAGGGATATTGCAATTGTCTTCAATAGATTTTTTAAGAGACGTATAGTGCCGCTCACTCCCAACTCTGTTCAGGATTACTCCTTGTATTTTTACATCTTTATCAAAATGTTTATACCCCAATACAATTGCACCTGCACTGCGTGACATCCCCTTTGCGTCCATTACCAATATCGCAGGCACATCCAATATCTTGGCAAGATGCGCTGTGCTCCCAAATTCCGACCCATCAAGACTGCCGTCATATAACCCCATCACTCCCTCAATCACTGCCATATTCGATCCCATAAAGGCATGTTCGAATAATTCCAGACACACATCACGATTCATCAGCCATGTATCCAGGTTACGAGACGGTCGTCCTGTAATGGCCATATGATGCGATGGATCGATATAATCAGGACCGACCTTAAAGCCCTGTACCTTGTATCCTTTTTCCTCCAAGACAGACATTAAGCCAAGGGTAATGGTCGTCTTACCCACACCGCTATGCGTACCAGCTATCAGTATCCTTGGATAATAAGACGAAGTTTGTTTCATAGCCTGAATAAATTTGCCAAATAAGAAAACATCATAAACGACTGGCAATAAACAAAGAGATTTCTGATTAACTCAAAATTGTATATTGTTACTCAATATTGGTCAAGTATTTCGTCTTAAATTAGACCTTCGGTAATTTTTTGCCACCAAGCGCAAAATTTGGCGCAAGGATTACACCCGAGATTGTCGCCTCCGCAAAGGATCGTGGAAGGCAACATTCGCCGTGGGCATAAATAGTTTTACAGGTAAAGACTAAAAATAAAAGAGCTATAGCCGAAATTTTCATACATACCTTTTTCTTTTTTTTATTAAGCGCATGATAGCGTGATTGCAGTGGAATTTTATTTAAACAGATTTTCAGCATTTACAGAGAGGCGAAGCATTTACTGTTATTACCTCGCGCAGCATGGCCGCAACCAAAAACAACCGCCCCTCTTTCCCCTCCTTCGCAAGGAGGGGATGAAAGGGGAGGTAAAAATAATAAATAATATTTTCTTGTTCCTCCTTCGCATGGAGGGGACTTCGTCGTGAGTGCTCAGTCGAACGATGAAGGGGATGTAAATACTTACCAAAAAAGAAGCAAGTTTGTCCGTGCCACCCGACGTCCCCCTTTAAATACAAGGGAGTTTCTCTCTCATCACCTTGCCGGGGAGATGCAGTACTCTCACAAACCATAGAAGCCCCGCGGTAACAGCATTAGTGATTATGGCCACCGTGCCCTCCATCACCTCCGTGTCCTCCATGATTGCCGCCGTTGCCACCTCCCGGCCAATATCCCGCGACCGGCAGAAATTCATCAATTGCTTCGTCGGAAGGATATACGCTAATCTCAAATCCTTCGCCACAACCCTCAGGGAGGGGATTCTTTTCCAGGTCTCTTACAACCCTCAGATAGGGCCAGAAACCCACCGATACGACGTCCGGATCATTAAATTTTTCTGTTAAACGACCCATCCATATATCGGCGCGGTCATCGTCATTTTCATTCTTAGATTTTGTGCAATAGTTGGCAATGGCAATGTATACGGTCATCGCCGTTGCGCAGGAATCTGCTTTAAACACAGGAAAGGTTGCACGCCATGGGATAAGCCCCGTAAAACCATCCTTTAATGAGCCGTTTGTGAAGACAAATGCCCTGACATCCTCCGTTTTTTCCTCACCGTGTGAGATAAAGGACGGGACGGTTCCGACCAGTTTGTTGATTTTTTTGAAAAGGCTGTTTACGGCAGGACTTGCACCCATCACAGCGTTGCCCGTTATATGGTCCGAAAGAGTTACTGACTCTTTTGTGTCTGTGCGTTCGGCAAGAGAGTCTGCTCCATTGGGGAACACAATGCTCATTGCCCTCACGGGTTGACCATCACAGCCGTGAGGGATACTAAAGTTGTTGAGGCCCGTCGTTCCTTCAAGCTCGTCGCGGGAGCTGTAATTCGTAGGGGTATTTTTTGACATGACCGTTGTATGAGCCATAACATTTCCTGAAGTTATCATTGTTCCAATCATTGCGATAATGGCAAGGTAACCTTTACGATTTATCATAAGTTCATTTCTCCATTTTTTTAAATTATAAAATTCCCGGTGTTCATCTCACACTTTACAATCAATTTACAAGGCAGCTCACGGAAGGCGTTTCCGTCATGAATGATGGAGAATCCGCTAAACAAAACGGCTCTTTGCCTGCATGATCTTTTCCCTTAATACATAAATCGTTGAGCAAATTGATTGAGAGTAAACGCTTAAATTATGCCTTCGGCAACTCCCCCCCTGTCTCCCTCGCTTAAGGGAAGATTATGGGGGTAATTGAAATTCCCATACGTTAAAGAAGCCGACAGGGGATAGCATTCCGAGGAACAACAAAGCAAATCGTAAAGCGGAGTTTTTCGTGCTAATATCCCCGGATACAGCGCCTATAAGCGTTTACTTTATCTGCTGGTTGGACTTTATACGGGACAGCGCGGGGGTTTTTCGGGAGGTGATACCATAGGTTCACAGATGTGCACCATGATATCGCTGGCAAGAAAATACAAAAATGCTATTTGGGGAATTACAAAATCATCTTCCAGGACATATTTCAGTTCGGTGTTTATCACGCTGATTCCATCACTACCGGATTTACACATCAGGCTGCTGATGAATGATTGAAAGCCGTTTTTCTGTTTCTTTGCGTCATGGTGAGATTTTGCATAATTTCCCTGTGGTGAACAACAGCAATTCGTCCTGCAATCAGATGCCGATTTACAGCCACACTCGTGATCTTTACAGGGAAATTCGCCGGATTTCACTGAAACATTGAAGTTGATGCCACTGCCACACAATGTGTGGCTGAGAAAAATGAGGATTTGAATACAGGCAAGAATCTTGTTCGTATTGCTCACAGCTATATGCGCTTAAAAAGATTGATCACAGAAATTTCACCGGAAAAATTGGGAATACGCCTTCAAAGACCTCACTGGTTCAACCGTCCTAGGTTGAACCGAAATATTTGGTATAATTTCTTCTCTATCGTTTCTCTTTTTTATTCTATAGGCCGATTATTGATTCTGCAATACGCGCAAAATCAATTCCTTTTTTTAAAACAATTTGCCGTCTCCTTTGTAAAACATTTATATTATTAGGGCTATAAAAATTATCTGCACTGAAATATATCGGGAGATCCAGTCTTAAAAGTTTCTTTATTGAAATACACAATGCAATACTGGAATAAATCAGGCAGAAATTCAAATATCAAAAAGTGGCATCCATGATCCCTGGTTATCATTCTTACTTTTTCATGTATTGAATGACTGGCATTTACCATCCCAGCACATAAGCAAAAATGAGTGGCGCAACGATGGTAGCGTCTGATTCGATGATGAACTTTGGGGAGTCCTTGCCGAGCTTGCCCCAGGTAATCTTTTCATTTGGCACTGCGCCAGAATATGATCCGTAGCTTGTCGTTGAATCGCTGATTTGACAAAAATATGCCCAAAGTGGCACTTCAGGGCGTCTCAGGTCCTGATGAAGCATCGGCACCACACAGATGGGGAAATCTCCTGCAATGCCACCGCCGATTTGAAAAAAGCCCAGTCCCTTCGGGACGATCTGCATGTACCATTCGGCCAACAAGACCATATACTCTATCCCCGTTTTAACCGTGTGGATATTCCTGATTTCACCGGAAATACAGTGTGCGGCGTACATGTTACCGAGCGTTGAATCTTCCCAGCCCGGGACAAAAATGGGTAGATTTCGGATCGCTGCTTCCATCAGCCAGCTATCTCGCGGGTCGCTTTGATAATATTCCCTGAGCTTTCCACTCAGCAGAACCTTGAACATAAACTCGTGCGGGAAAAAACGCTCACCCCGACAATCGGCATCGGTCCACTCTTCAAGCATTGCGTTTTCAATACGCCTCAACGCTTCTGCCTCAGGGATGCAGGTGTCGGTTACACGATTCAGATGTTGCTTAAATAAATTTTCCTCGTCTCCGGGGGTTAACTCACGATAGTTTGGAATACGTACGTAATGGTTGTGTGCAACCAGATTGAAGACATCTTCCTCAAGATTTGCACCGGTACAGCAGATACCGTGAACCTTATCCTGACGAATCATCTCCGCAAGGGAAAGTCCGAGTTCGGCGGTGCTCATTGCACCGCCCATTGTTAAAAACATCTTTCCACCATTTTCAAGATGCCGCTTGTAAGCCCTGGCCGCATCTATTGTGACTGCGGCATTAAAATGCCGGTAATGATGACTCATAAATTGAGTAATGGGGTCCTTTGTCGTTTCGTACTTATCTTCATGTGCTATTGTGACTTTTGTCAACCCTGGCCGGATAAAGTCTGTTTTCATAATATGATATGTTCCTTTTCGTTTATCAAATGCTGTATCACATTCGTCTCCCTTGTTTCATGCCCTGAATTTTTCAAAACACAACTGACACTCGATATAGTTATCACTATTCCGCAGGTTTGGTAAAATACTGCTTTCAAATGAACGTATGCCAGCTTCGGCGGATTGATAAATCACCTTGACATTGTTCGTATAGACTTTAAACTTTTCATCGTAACCACAATTTGGACATACAATGAACTTACATGACCTCAAGTATAATATCCTCCTATTCGTGCATTTTTGCAGAATATAAATGAATGAAACTTCTTATACAATCGGGTTGTTTACTAAGCCCGTTACAACTGAAAGACGCACAGGAAATACCGAAAAAGCAGCGAAAATATCGCACAGATAGCAAGAGTGTTATCATTAACATATTCGTGCTATCGCCAGACAACAGTGATGACACTTCTCTATTCTTTTGCCGAGACATCGATCCTTGGTGAAGAATGATTGCAACCAAACAAGGGCTGGAGCTACCCGGTGAAACGAACGACGAAGTATTCCCGATTCTTAACTGAAAAAAAGCTGTTCGAGAATAGTATTACTTTATATGGGTCTTTTTACCGCAAATAGGAGGTTTTCGTAATGCACTCCCGAACAGCATAGGTATTATCTAATTCCGGATACTTACTTTACCTCTTCAATTTCTGTACAAACCTTTGTCTGGTCTGCAGAATATGGGCAGGCATCAGAACAGTTCTGTGGCTGAAGCCAGCAATGCCCGTCATGTCTGCATTGGCATATCTTCAATTCATTCCGTTTGAGCTGATTAGGCCACAACTTAAAGAATGGCAAGAGGGCTTCGCTCAGTGACGCGAATGCCTTTTGTGCATCCTGAATATCTCGCGCCTTCCTCATGTCCTCAGCGCCTGAAAGTACGTGCTTCATCATATGCCGGCCGCCGCCGTCAGGTTCGGTCCGGGTAGCTTGCCGTGCTGCATCAGACAATTTTTGGGCCAAATCGGTAATGCCATTCAAATCCCTCTTTACTAAACGATGATAAACCTCCCGGTAGGTTGACAGGATTGACTGAAAATGAACAACGGTCTTCTTCCCGATGGTAATCACTGCTTCGTGAGAGTGACCCTCATGGGCGGAAATATTATGACCGTAAATGAAAGAACAATAAAAAAACACCACGGTTATCACGCATTTTTTGAAACTACTATTTTCAAACATCGTTACCTCCTTGTAATTTAACGTACAGGAATTTCAAAGTTTACCCCGCTCGTTCCCAAACTCTGTTTGAGAACGAGCGGGGTAAGAAACTCTGTTTCGAGAAATCAATTGATAAGTTTCAGGCGGTTAAGCAGACGTCCATGAAACAGAGTTTCATGGTAACCTGATATTCCCAAACAGAGTTTGGGAACAAGCAGTCAACACACCCATAGCCCTCGTTCGACTGAGCGCTCACGACGAAGTTTCAAGAGGGGAATAATGAACTCCCCTTCCCGTGGAACCCACCCCTTAAATCCCCTCCCGGAAGGGGTGGGTTCTATGCCCTTTTCTATAATAGGTTGCCGAAGTCCTGATTTAAAACGAAACTGAGCACGTAACGATTGCCCGATACTCTTCCAGACCTTCAGCGCCTTGCTGTTCGGATTCGTTGTTCAGGTCTTCCCATGTCGGCAATTTTATCAGCATTCCAATGCTAACGTGTTTGCCAAATGTTGCCCTTAAACCCGGTGATAGATAAAGAATTGTCCCGCCTGTCGCATCATCTGTTTCGTTCTCTTCATCCTGATCTTTGGTAAGATGGAGCACGTTCGATTCTGCAATAATATCAAGCCGGGAGAGAAACCCGTTCTTTTTTTCATATATTTCGTAACCGCCTGCTACGTTGAAGCGAATTTCGTTGCCTGGCTTGCCATCGTTGTGCTCAGTAAATGTCGTAAGCGATGTATCCCCCGTCAGGGTAAAATGAGGAAAGATCATCTTTGAGGCGATAAAGCCAAACTGAAAAGTGGGGGCATCAAAACCCGGCTGCATCCCCATATCAAAAATATCTCCCCTATTATCACGATTCGATGTTTCACCGGTGGGCACGGTGAACCCAGCCTGCAGGGCCATTTTTAAGTCATCCGTGCTGTATTCGGCTCCATAGGAGTCTTCCGGACCGTAGCCGTATAAACCACGAATACCATCTCTTTCACCGAACTTAAACCCATACTGAAAAATGAACCCCAAATCTCCAATCCCGCTCGATGTGCCCAGGCTATCCTGTTCCTTTATCGCCACCGGTAATATGGCATAGACACTGATGGCGTCGGTAAAGCCATATCCAATAAGGGTATTTAAAAAGGTAAAGGTATCGATATTTTCCGGCTCTGCATGGTTTTTGTGTTCGAAAGGCACGTATTCAAATTTTTCGTAGATTAGAAAAGTCCCCTTCCCCAGAGCCAACGGAGAAGCCGTTTCAATGGGCGCACCGGGCCCAAACGCCGTAGAAACGCCTCCATGATGGGCAAAACTGCTCGTTGTATTTATGAGAAAAATAAAAGCGAACAAAATAAAGCATATAAAATAATGACTGTGTCTTTTTTCCATTAACATGATACCTCCGAATCCTCCAGTTAAACACTGACAAACAAAGTTTGTCCAAGCCACCCAGAAATCTATAAATAAAATATATGATTACCACACAAGCAAAAGTTGTCATTGCGAGTGTACGACATGTGCGAGATGTCTGTGCAATCTATAAGCGTATAGAGTTGCTTTATTGCTCGCAATGACAACTATCAAAAGCTAAAACTTGCTCAATGGCATCTCAGAAAGTAACAACAATATACCGATGGCACTTATACAATATACGTGCTACCAATATCCAAAAAAATATTTATCTTCTCACCACCTCCATCCCATATTGTTTTAATGTATCTTCATCACGTACCAATTCATCAGTGGTTCTATCTGCTACGATCCGTCCCTTGTTCATGAGCACACAACGTTGTGTGACTTCCGAAATTAAATACAAATCATGCGATGCCACCATAACTGCTATCGATAAACCTTTCAGATACGTAATCAATCTGCGCCGGTTCCTGTGATCAAGATCGTTTGCCGGTTCATCGAGGATCAGCAATTGTGGTTCCATAGCCATTGCTGCGGCCAAAGCAACACTCCTTTTTTGCCCGCCCGATAAATGATGCGGAGGCCGATGGCTTACTTCCTTCAATTCAAAATATGCCAGCCATCGTTCAACCGTTTCGTGTATCTCTTGTTTTTGCCAGCCTAAATTTCTAGGGCCAAAGGCAATTTCTTCCCGGACAGAAGAACAGAAGAGTTGATCATTTACCTGTTGAAAGGTCAGCGCCACGTGACGTCTGACTTCATTGATATTCTTATGTTCAGCAAGTGGACGGTCTAACACCTCTACACATCCCGAATTGGGTTTTAACAAGCCGTTTAAATGCCAGAAAAAAGTAGTTTTACCGGCCCCGCTTGGTCCTATCACCCCTACTTTTTCGTGCTGATGAACAGATAACGACAAATCAGACAGCGCCAGCCCTTCATTTTGATAACTGAAGGATACATTCCGCGCACGGATGACACAGGACATCGCAAACTACTCCAAACCAGACAATACTTGTAAAGAGAAAGAGAGAAATCAAACTGACATAGGGCACTGCAACGACATCTTTATCGTCAACAAGGTAAGGGAACGTCCCGCTAAAGCCACGGGACTGCATGGCACGTTCGACATTTTCAGCCTGCTCAAAACTTGCTAACAGTAAACAGCCAACCCCTCCTGCAAGGTTACGCAATTGTAAAGGATGTATGCCTCTTTTCGCCCCACGGGAGGCCTGGGCGGCAAGCATCATCTTTAACCGTTCTGATAAGATCGGCAGAAACCGTGCAGTAAATGCTACTATGTGTATCAAAACCGACGGCACCCTTAATTTTTCAAAGGTTAATAATATCCGTTCAAAACCAACCCAGGTTATCCAGATTACAACCCACAACCACATAACCAGCATCTTTGCTATCAGGACAGGGGCAAGGGAACGCCCCTCCTCTGTCCACAGCAAGGTGGCACCCGTTAGGAAAAAAAAGATCAGCACCCCTTTACAACGCCATGCGGTAACAAACGCCTTTCTCACTACCAGCCCAGCCAACACAGTAATAATCAAAAAACACAGGAGAAGAGAAAACAGATTGTCAAGCAACCCAAGCCCTGTCAGAATCAACAATATAAGCACCGTTCCCAGTTTTGTTGAAGGGGGAGATGTACTCATTTTGGATTTCGGATTTCGGATTTCGGATTTAACAGGCGTTTTATTAAAAAACCGCCTCCCACAAGGACGGTAATCCCAATTGCAATACGGACGCCGAAATAGTCAAAGAAGCCTTTTGAAGTTCCTTGTAAAACTTCTTGCCATGCGATCCGCATAAGATGCCCACCTGGTGCCTCGACGATGACAAATTTTGGCTCCCCCTCTATGTCTTTTGGCAACGTCCACATACCTTTCTCATCCATGGTATCCCTCATAATTACAATGCCATCCTCATCCACAACAGTAACCACAGCACCGGAGGCCGGAGAATGATCACTGAAATTGGCATGCAACTTTCCTCCTTCAGAGGATAGATAAAGTCCATGGGCATTCGCCAGGGAAGGCACTAAAAGAAATACAGCAAAAGTATAAGAAAGTATAATTTTCATATTGTAACCTCACATCATCTTGGTTAATCTCCCAAAGCCGAACAAGTCGGAAAAGACAAAATCCGAAGTACGAAATTCGTGAGTCAACCCTGTCAGGGTTTAAAACCCTGACAGGGTTAATTTTATTCATAAATTTTGCTAAAGTGAGAATAATTACAACCCCCACTATCCCCCTTTTCTAAGGGGAACTTTCAGGTGTTTTTACCTCAATTATTTGGTATTGACACCCCCAGTAATGATGGTTTCACTTTTTGCAGAAAATGTACCAGCCAAAAACTGATAATACCTTCTACGATGGCGACAGGAATATGGCCCAGAAAAACCAATTTGGCCAGAGGCATCAGCGCCGTATGCGTCGTAGATAACGTCACATAGAGTAAAATAGCCGAAATCAAGATTGTTCCCCCACCGGTAAGCGATCCTATCCACGGGCGTTTTTTGGGAGAAGCCTGCTTCATCGAATAACGTCCAAGCACCCCTATAATGGCGCCAGGCAAGGCCATGACAGAAATATTGACACCCAAAACTGTCAGTCCACCAAAACCGATGAACAGCGCCTGCAGAAACAGACCTACAGTAACTATGGTTAAAGCGCCCCAGCCAAGCAAGAGTCCAGCCATACCGCTGAGCACAAGGTGCATGCTGAACGGACCGACAGGTACATGGATTGTCGAGCCTGCAAAGAAAGCTGCCGCAACCACCCCATACGTGCCGACCTGGTCAGTTCGTAACCGGCGAACGGACACCCCTAATACAGGCAGGGCTATTGCCCATCCTATTCCAACAACATAGGGCGAGAGTACCCCATCGCTGATATGCATAAAATTCTTCCCACCAGATAAAAACCAGAGTATGATGCTATCATTATAATATTTGTGCTACCATTATGGCAAAAAAACACACAGCTTTATCAAAGTATCTCAGTTCCCGTTGTCGTCATGGAAAATCCCCCGTGTTTTACCCCTTTTGCCGACTTTAATTTCCTGTATAATTCTTCGATTTCCTTCGGCCTGCCTTTTATTACAATGATTTCCAGGCAATTATCATCGTCCAGATGGATATGTTGGGTGGAAAGGATCGTGTCATGATAATCGTGCTGGATATCGATAAGAAGATTGACCAATTCCCTTTTGTGGTGATTATAGACAAGCGTGATTGATCCGGCTACTTCTTTACCCTCCTGCCATTCTTTTTTTACCAAATCTTCCCGAATCAGATCGCGTATGGCCTCAGAGCGATTGGTGTATTTCTTTTCTTTGATACACTCATCAAACCTTTGGAGTAATTCTCTTTCCAGAGAGACCCCGAATCTGACCAAACTTGACATGCAATCTCCCTCAATTCCATTGTGTTACAAACGATGGAATTATAGCACGAATATTTCTGTTGTAAAGGAAATACTGTTTTTTTATCGTTTCCTTGGGATTCAATTGGCAGTACAGACTTCGGAGTATGCGTTACATATGAAGTGAAAACATCCATGTGTTGTATGTTCTATTAAAATATGTAGTTACGGTTTATTGTTAAACTTTTCTTGAAATATGCCAAATATATAAAATATAATTGTTATGAATCAACCTTATAAAACGATTCATATATTGAGTGGAAAGTTATGGATAATAATAAAGAGCACGAAGCAATAAAAATCCGCAAGATACTTAACGAGTATGCGACTTCCAGTACTTGCAAGCTAAATCCGGATACGAAAATTGTGGACAGGGTGGTTAATGGGTTACTGATGCGTAAAATCAAATTCGGGCACGCATACTGTCCCTGCCGATTGGTTACAGGGGACATGGAAAGAGATAAAAAGATCATTTGTCCCTGTGTGTATCATCTTGAAGAAATTGAGCGTGACGGAGAGTGTCATTGCAATCTTTTTGTGAGTGCAGATTATCAGGCACAGATGGAGAAAGGAGAAGAATATGTCTGAAGATGTCGCCGTAATTACCGATGCAAATTTTGATGCAGAAGTATTAAAATCAAATATCCCGGTGTTAGTAGATTTTTGGGCAGCCTGGTGTGGTCCTTGCAGGCAACTGGTTCCTGTAATAGACGAACTGGCAAAGGAATACAAAGGAAAGGCCAAGATAGGAAAAATGGACACGGAAGAAAACACCAACACCCCTGCTAAGTTTGGAATCACCGCAATACCAACGATTATTCTGTTTAAAAATGGACAGGCAGTGAATAAGATGATAGGCGTGAAGTCGAAGAAAGACTTAAAGACAGCACTGGATGCCCAACTGCAATAATTATGGGATCCCTAAAAGTTCATGGAGCTTGGTTGGTATATCATCACTTTTCATCAGGGTTTCTCCGACTAAAATAGCATGGACGCCGATGTCGGTCAATCTCTTCACGTCCTCTCGTGATTTGATTCCGCTCTCGCTTATAATAATTTTTTCGTCAGGGATCATAGGCCTTAGGCGGAGAGTGGTACCCAGGTCGGTCTTAAATGTCGTGAGATCACGATTATTGATACCAATAATCGTGGCGTTTGTTTGTAAGACCTTTTGTAATTCCGTTTCAGAATGGATTTCTACCAGGCAATCCATACCCAATTCTCTTGCCAATCTTAAAAAAGACTGGATTTCCTCTTCTGAGAGGAGTGCAGCTATGAGCAGGATGGCATCAGCCCCGGCAGACCGTGCCTCATAAATTTGATACGTGTCAATGATGAAGTCCTTTCTCAGAACGGGCAAGTCTACAGATTTCTTCACATCCGTCAAATACGATAATCTACCCTGAAAGAATTTTTCGTCCGTAAGGACAGAGATGGCTGCAGCTCCTCCTGCCTCGTAAAGATGGGCAATTCCGATTGGGTCGAAATCATTCCTGATAATACCAACGGATGGAGAGGCCTTTTTGATCTCTGCGATAATGCTAATACCGATGTCTGCTTTTAGCGCCCTGCCAAAGGGTTTCGTGTTTTGGCTTTTTTGAATGTCATTCTTCAATACCTCAACAGAAATCCGCTTTTTATTTTCTGTTACCTCAAGTAACTTGTATCTGTAAATTTTATCTAAAATTGTCATAAGCGTTTTTGTTTCACTAAAAGTTCCATAAAACGGTTGCTTTTATCCGGAAAGGTGTTCGTTGCAATAAGCATTTGCATAGAAGGAACAGACTGGATGAGACGAAAGGATATCCAGCTGCATAAGGCCAGCCGCAAGGTAAGATACGTGGTGTGATGAACAAAGAATCTGAAAAGAAAATTACACGAAAGAATCATAAACAGACCGATCGCGGCATAAAGACAATATTTATAACGGTAGCGGATGCCGTATCCGAGCCCAATCATGAATAATCCTATGGTAATAGAGCTAAACCCATAGCCACGTTGGGCAAGTCCCTGGCTAACGGTAAATGCCAGGATACTCAGTATAATACCTAATATGCCCAGAAAGATTACCAGGTTCGCCACCTTTCCAACACGTTGTGAGTGATTTATCAGGTGTTTTTCGGTCATTTAGATTTTACCTATAAGAATAAGGATTCCGATAATAATAAAAGCAATCGCTGCACCCACCTTAATGAAACAGATAGGCAAAAATTTCGTTATGCCCCCCCTACGAAAACACCTATAACGGTAACTACAGCAAATGCAAGCATAGTACCAATAAAAACCAGCACTGGTTTATTTGTCTTACTGGTCATCAGGATAGATGCCAGTTGTGCTTATCCCCTAGCTCTGCTAAAAAGATAGTGACAAATACGCTCACGATAATCTTCCAATTCATAAATTAATATTACCCCTGTTCTGCATGGATCTCTTAATAGTCAGCCATTAAATTAAGTTTTGTTTTGCAAGGCAAAACGACACTGCCTTTCCCCGTTTCCACGAGGACAGGTTTCTGTCATCCCTGTGTAAACGGGAATCCAGATAAAAAAAACGCCGGGATTCCCACTTTCGTGAGAATGACATGATAAGAACAATCTATTTTGAAATTCCTATACATAAAGATATACTTTACGCTGCTCAACGCTGCAGCTTATGTAAATGTGTATATCAGAATACAATCAATGAGTCAACCGAAAATACCAGTGAATTTTAAATAAAAAACCTCCTGCATTGAAACGCAATGCAGGAGGTATTTGTAAAGAACCCTTTGAGTTTAAGAAGAAAAATTTAGTGATGCTCCTCTTCAACTATAAATTCCACTGAATCTTCATAAGCCTGTTTTCGATATCCAAACAGGGACACGATTGTTCCCGCAGCGAGTCCCGTAATCCACGCAATAATAAATGTAATAAAGACACCCTTAATTTGCAATCCCGGTACGACATTTTGTGCTATAAAGATAGCTGCCAAACCGCCTAACATGCCAGGCATTCCGTGGAGATTATGGACACCACAAGTATCAATTCCTTTTATTGCTCTTTGAAGGCGTGGTTGAATAAGGGCAAAACCAATGACACTTAAAATACCGGCGATGAAACCCAATATCAGTGAAGCCCTTGGAGTGGTATGAGCACAGGAAGAACCAATAGCTACGCCACCCGCCAGGGCTGCATTGGCCATATCTTCTATACCGATTTTTTTCCGAATCATTGTACTTGTGATGTAAGTAGCTACCGTTGCACCACAAAGCGAAAGAACAGTGTTGACTGCGGCAAGGGGCATTTTTGATATTTCTGCTGGTGCAGAACAAAAGGATGGCCAGAATATCCATAAGACCATACTCCCTAGCATCGAAAATTGATTACTGATCTTATCAGATTCGATCTTCTTGTTAAAATCCTCACTCGTGGTCATTCTTACAATCACACCTAATCCAAAATAAGCGCCAAATTGATGAATAACGATAGAGCCACCCGTATCTATCAACTGGCCTTTTGGGATAAGACCCATGCCATTTTCTAACATAATCCATTCATTCAGCATATAGGATGGAACAAATACCAATGCCATAATAATATATTGGGACATCTTCAATCTACCCAAGAATGCCCCTGTGGCAATGAGTATACTTGCTGCACAAAACTCGGCAAGGATCAACCGATCCATTGTTAATTCAGCCGGTTCCCCAAATATATCCATTTTTTTAAGAAACATATAATAAGGAATAACAATGCTTACTGCAATATAGGTAGCAGTAACGGCACCATAACCGTATCTTTTTACAAAGACCATTAAAAATCCGAAACCGACCATCAACATTGCCATGACATGGATGGCCTTACCATATTTCGTTAACTCGATAAAATCTTCCATTGCTGATGTGATTTCGCCGGTATGTTCAACCTTAGAAGGAACTGACTCACTTTTTGCTGGTGTATGAGATTCCACGTTGTTGCTGGCAAGGAGAATTTTATGGTTTTCAGAAACCGCATTGGGATCAGGGTCTAGTGAAGACCATGCGTTCCAATCGTTCTGGGTGTCATGTATTGCGGGCAATGCCTGATTCACCAATTGATTTTTTTCTCCACTTTCTAACGCTTCAGTCCCGCCAGATACTTTTGGCATCCCTAGCAAGGGAATGCATAAAAGACCGATACATATAACAACGTACAACTTCAAAAACCTTTTCATTGCCATCTACCTGCCCTCCTTTTCTCGTATTTAAATTGTTGTGGGAATTAACACATTACTTGCATGGTAACAAAATAAACCCTGATGAAAATTTTAACTTCCGGAACAATTTAAAATGCATGATACCAGCCACAGAGGTGGCTTGTTTTCGCATTTTATGAAACAATGTCAGTGAGAATTTTATGACAAGTATTCATTGTTTTGCATATATTTTTAAAATTGTAAATATCTTTCTTTGTTGTTTCATATTGATATTTCAGGGGATATATATATTCCATTTGAGATAAAATATCAAGTGAAAAGTACCATTTGCTATAATTTTGTTTTTCAGCAAAAAGCCTTGTAAAATAAGGGCAAAACATGTGCCAGAACAATGTTTCTGAAATGCTGCGTGAAGTAACTTTAATGATACAGGGTATGGAAAATCTGGAATAGTAATTGAGGTGTGATTTAATTGCCCAACAATTGTGCCTTCTTAAATTCGTAGTCTTCTTCGGAAATAAGGCCTTGCTCCTTTAATTCATTGAGTTCTGATACCTTTTCATTTTTAATTTCATTTCCAGGAGAAATCCCAGGGGAAGAATTTTGTGTCTCTGCTCCCGTCAGTTCCTTGAGTTTAAATGCATAATCTTCTTGTGTAAGGAGTCCCTCATCATAGAGTGCTTTCAGCTCACTGATTCGTTCGTCTTCGATGGTATCGTTGGATGGCAGAGAAGACGCTTGCTCTTCATCTCCGGGGATTTCTGGAGATGGGTCCTGCGCTTCGGTAAGTTCCTTCAACTTATGTTTATAATCTTCTTCCGTAATGAGTTCCTGATCGTATAATTCCTTAAGCTCCTGGATACGTTCATCACTATTTATGCTTTCGGCTACCGTTGCCCCGCTTTCTTCTCTTTCGGGTATACCCACCAGTTCTTTTTTCTTATCTGCATAATCCTCTTCAGTGATCAAATTTTCCTGCCTCATTTCTTCCAGGATCTTTAGTTTATCCTCCAAAGATTCTTTTTCTTCTGATGCAACTTCATGTTCTGCCGGTTCGCTTTCATCAACCAAATCCGGTGTGCCCGGCACCGTATCCTGATTTTCATCGGAGATATCATTGTTGAGAAGAGCCTGATCCAAAACAGATTCATCTTCCACCGGCATTTTCCCTTTTGCGTGACCTTTTAATTCCGGGAGGTCACCGATATCCCGACCTCCCACAAGTGCATCCTTTTTTTCCTCATATTCTTCAGCAGAGATGGTTCCTTCCTCCCTGAGTTCCACTAATTTTGCAAGCTTTTCATGCACATCTTCAAGGTTTGTTGCGGGTTCTGTGACATCTGCTATATTTTCTTGTTTCTTTTTCCCTTCTTGCGGCGATATCTTTCTCGAGGAAAGTGATGGCTTTTCAGCATCATAATCCCATTCTTCAGGGACAGGCCTATTCAACTTCTTTACTGCAACTTTATCTGATTTAACCATAGGTGTCCCGATTTCTTCTGCGTCATCTTCTTTGTTTGTATCTGAGACAACTCTTTTTTCTTCAGTCTTTTCAGGTTTTTTCGTGGCGAGTCTTTTTTCTTCTTTTATATGCCTGCCAGCTTTTTTCTTTTCCTTGATAATCTTTTCGTCTCTCCCGTCAAATGGCGGAGAAATAATAGAAACGGCCATAAATTGCTCACTGCCGGTATTAAGGAATTTATGCACCGTTTTACCGGGAACTTGCAGGATAGAACCCGGTTTTATCAGATATCGTGTACCATTGAGGGTGGCAATTCCACTCCCCTTTTTAACATAAATAACTTCATCATGACGTTTGTGGTAATGAGGACGCAGTTCTCCATTCTCACGGACCTGGATCAGGTGCATACTTGAATTTTTATTCTCACCCACATCGGTAATCTTCACATCTTCGTCTTCACCAAGTGGATTTTTGTTTGCAATCTCTTCAATGTTTTGGACATCGGCGGAGAAGACTACAGGAAATTTGGTGGGATGCTGGAGTGATTCTACAAAATTGCCGGGATAATATTTTACCGTTGTACAACCGCTAAACACTAATACCAGGAAAGAAACTGAAAGACAAAAAAAAGGTTTAATATGACTCATGATCATTGATTAAAGGTAGCGCGTGTGAATCTATAGTGCCTTTCTGTTTCTGACAAGGCATACCATTACAGACGTGTTATTTCCGGGAAGACTTTTAATAGCATTTCTTTATTAAAACAAAATATAGGGGGTATTGCAAGGAAGTATTTAAAATTGCCAGAGTGTTTACCCACAAATTCCATGGTGTTTCTTACTGATAACTTTATTGACTTTTTATGAGATTGCTTTTATGATAAATCCTATAAATCTATCAATAATTTATAAACAAAACCACTGGCAATATGGTAAACACTTTATCCCTAAAATTTTAGCCGCTGGAAATTGCCTTTAAACAAACTATTACTGCTTGTCCCAAACTCTTATTGGGGAACACAATCGAAGAGAAATTGAGTTTCTCGTCCATTACACATCCAAACAGGAGTTTGTGAGTGAGCAACTGAAAGATATCTTTCAGAAAAAATAAATTAATACCTTTTCCCTTTTAACAGACAAATGATGAAAATAAACGAGGAAAGAAGATTATTTCTTAAAAAAGCTTTACTGACGGGAAGCGGTATTTATGCTTCTTCAATCATTGGGAAATGCCTGACGAATACCTCCCTTATTACGTGGGGAGAAGATATATCCACGATTAACCCTGCCACGGTAGTAATTGCACGTGATGACAACTTGTTTACAGAAACAAGGAATTTAAAAGAGTCATTCGTTTCGGGATTACTGCATAAAGCAGTAATGCAGCTGACAAACGCCGTGTCACAAGAAAAGGCATGGCAAGCCCTTTTTAAACCTAACGATATTGTCGGCATAAAGTTAAACTGCCTATCAGGCAAGACGATGTCTCCTCATGTTGCGGTTGTGGAATCTATTATTCAAGGTCTAAAGCTAGCGGGCGTTAAAGATAAAAATATTATTGTTTTTGAGCGTTTTGGCCGGGAGCTTGAGACCGCTGGATTCCGTGTCCGCCGCAAGACTGAAGGAATCCAGTGTTTCGGCACAGATGAAATCCCTGGCGGTGGTTATGAGGCAGAGCCACAATTGGCAGGTAGTGTAGGAACGTGCTTTAGTAAGATAGTATCGCGTTTCTGTACAGCTATTATTAATGTTCCCGTCTTAAAAGACCATGACCTGGCCGGGATAAGCGTGGCAATGAAGAATTTTTTTGGCGTTATTCATAATCCTAATAAATATCATGGGAATAACTGCAATCCGTTTATTGCTGAATTGAATACACATTCGTATATTGCAGACAAGGTAAGGTTGATTGTATGTGACGCAATTCTTGCACAGTACCAGGGGGGGCCTGGTTACAAACCGCAGTGGACATGGAATTACAACGGAATTATCGTAGGCAGAGACCCTGTGGCCTTAGATAGGGTATGCCATACTATTGTCGAAGAAAAACGGAAAGAGACGAAACTTCCGTCACTAAAACAGGCAAATCGAGAGCCCAAATATATCTCCACTGCTGCCGCGCTGGGATTGGGTATAGACGAACTTTCCAAAATTAACGTGATTCACGTATAATGAATACACTGTGCCTTGTAAATGGGATATCAGCAAGTAAAATCTATTGAATAATAATCTATCGTTTGTTATTATTTTCCAATAAGTAACGATTTTTTGGTTTGCAATAATTTTGCTTAACTCTCGATGAAAAACTAATTCCCAAAACTAAGGCCGAGGTTATGTCATATACCATGACATGGCCTTTTTTATAATATTACCCAATAAAAACTTCTTTTTTGTGTAAGTTTTTTACCTCCCCTTCATCGTTCGACGAGCTCACGACGAAGTCTCCTCCTTGCGAAGGAGGAACAAGGAAAGATTATTTATTGTCATTTACCACCCCTTTCATCCCCTCCTTATGAAGGAGGGGAAAAAGGGGTGGTTATCGTTGGTTGCGGCTATGCTGCGCTATGTTATGTTACGTCAGAAAGTATGTAATAATTTAAAAGACGCGATTCCATATATTTTTAATACTTTTAAAATGCTTAATACCTAAGGAAACAAGATGTCATCACCATTTACAGAAGAACAGATAAAACGTTATTCACGGCATATCATCCTCCCCGAAGTAGGTGGAAAGGGACAGCAAAAGCTTTTGAATGCCAAGGTTTTTTTGGTGGGTGCAGGAGGACTGGGCTCTCCTGCTGCATTTTACCTTGCCGCAGCCGGTATAGGAAAGATCGGCCTTGCCGACAGTGATTGTGTGGATCATTCAAACCTGCAACGGCAGATACTCCATTCTACCAAAGATGTGGGGCGCTCTAAGGCTATCTCAGCCAAGGAAACCCTGGAGGCATTAAATCCGGATATAAAGGTAATTCCTTATACAGAACGTTTAAATTCAGACAATATCATGGATATCATCAAAGACTATGATGTCATCCTTGATGGGGCTGATAACTTTCCTACGAGGTATCTTGTTAATGATGCGTGTGTATTCCTCAAAAAACCGCTGTCACATGGTTCCATATTCAGATTCGAAGGACAGGTCACTACCATTGTACCGTTTGATGGACCATGTTACCGCTGCTTATACGAAACACCACCTCCACCGGGTCTGGTACCGTCATGCCAGGAAGCCGGGGTCTTGGGGGTTTTGCCCGGCGTGGTTGGTTCTATCCAGGCCACAGAAGTTGTAAAACTTATCCTGGGCAAGGGGCAAATATTAAAAGGGAAATTGCTTATTTATGACTCCCTGAACATGGATTTTAAAAAGGTCAAAATACATAAGAATCCCAGTTGTCCGGTATGCAGCGATAAAGCTACGATTAAGGAACTCATTGATTACGAAGAGTTTTGCCACGCCCACGTCGGATCTTAAACAAAAATAGTAATAGTCACACCGCAGAGGTCGCAGAGGTCGCAGAGAAACAAATAAATAAGGAGTGTTTCATGGATATGAAAAGAAATTTACGTAAGGTAATAGTTTTATCTGTGGGTGTAATCTTATTTTTAAGCACAGTTACCGGCATGCTCGGTTTTAAAAAACTCCACGCTGAGGAAGGCAGTACAAAAACACAAACAGAGGTAAGGAATATCTCTGCCAGGCAGGCCAAGGAATTAATCGAGAAGGAAAAGGATGTGTTCATACTGGATGTGCGAACGAAAGAGGAATATAATGAAGCTCACATTAAGGGTGCCAATCTCATTCCGATCCAGGAACTGGAAGCAAACCTCAATAAAATTCCCAAAGACAAGAAAGTGATTGTCCATTGTGCAAAGGGAAAACGCAGCGCCAGGGCATGTGAGATACTGAAAGACAAAGGATTGAAAGAATTGTATAATGTTGAAGGGGGTATTAATCAGTGGAAGTCAGAAGGCTATTCAGTTGAAAAACCTTAGTAATTTGCAGATTGATTATTGGGCTTAATCTGCAGGCTGGAATATCAAAAATTAGCATTATTTTACACTTCTTTTTTAATAAGTTTCTTGCGTATTCACACCCCTCTACCTGCTAAAAACGTCAAAGTTGGTAGCTGCAGCTATAACCTGCAGAACATTGTTCTTCTAAAAGTTGTGGCTACCAGATGTCCTGAAGAACTGCGTAACGCAGCGAAGCCGCAACCCAAAACCACCCCTTTTCCCCTCCTTCATAAGGAGGGGATGAAAGGGGTGGTAAATGACAATAAATAATCTTTCCTTGTTCCTCATTCGCAAGGAGGGGACTTCGTCATGAGCTCAGTCGAACGATAAAGGGGAGGTAAAAAACTTACATAAAAAAGAAGTTTTTATAGAGTAATTGACTGTAGAGTATATTTTCGTGCCAATACTATAAATACCCAAGTATATGGCTATCTGTATTTTTATAAGACAAAATTTTTATAATGAATAATCTCTCCAAAACCAAAATTGTTTGTACTATTGGACCTGCCTGTAATTCCCCATTCATGATTGAGGAACTGATACATGCGGGCATGAATGTAGCGCGGTTAAATTTCTCTCATGGCACATTACCAGATCACAAAGATATTATTAAAAATATACGTCTTATTTCTGCACAGTTAAAAAAACCAGTTGCAATTATCCAGGATTTATCAGGTCCAAAAATCAGGATAGGAGCGTTATCCAGGGAATCCGTTACATTAAAAGCCAATGACTTATTTACACTTACAAACAAAGTTTTAGAAGGAAATGAACAGATAGCGTCTGTTACTTACCCACTTTTACCCGAGTATGTTTTTACAGGAGATACTATCTTACTTTGTGATGGAGAGATTGAATTAAAGGTCGTTCATAAAGATAAAACTAATATTCTCTGTCAGGTTATTGTTGGTGGCGTATTGAGCGCCAGAAAGGGAATCAACATACCAACAAGAAGCCTGCCCATAACCTCTCTCACCGAAAAAGACAAAAAAGACCTTGACTTTGGAATTGAGCATGATGTGGATTATGTGGCACTGTCTTTTGTTAAAAACGAGGATGATATCTTACAGCTTAAGGAGCTTATCCATCAGAGGAATAAAGACATACCGGTTATCGCCAAGATTGAAAAACATGAAGCGCTTGATCATCTTGAGGATATTATAAAAATCGCTGATGCTATTATGGTGGCAAGGGGAGATTTAGGAGTAGAAATACCCATGGAAAGGATCCCCCTTGTTCAAAAGAAGATCATTCGCATTGCTAACAGTTATTGTAAGCCAGTCATTACCGCCACACAAATGCTGGAATCCATGATCAACAATTACAGACCTACCCGTGCAGAAGTGACTGACGTAGCCAACGCCATTTTTGATGGAAGCGATGCAGTCATGCTCTCGGAAGAAACGGCCAAAGGTCGCTATCCCATCGAGTCTGTACGTATGTTATCGAAAATTGCCAGAGAAGTTGAACCTGGACTGATCAAAAAAAATAACTTAGAAACGGTTCGAATACCGGGTAGCACAGTCACAATACCCGATGCTATAAGCAGTGCGACCTGTCAGGTTGCTGATGACCTTAATATTAAAGCCATTATTACCTGCACTCAAACGGGAAGCACAGCACGGTTTGTTTCCAAACACCGGCCCAAACAAATCATCCTTGCCGTTACTCCATCACTCAATACCTATAGAAGGCTTGCGCTGGTATGGGGCGTCATCCCCATACTTACCGAACCTATGCAAAACACCGACGATATGATGAAAAAGGGTATCGAGGCCGCCAGGCAGGCTGGTTATATCAGCAAGGAAGAAACATTAGCCATCACTGGTGGCGTCCCCGTCTGGAAACCAGGTTCCACCAATCTCTTGAGGGTTTATTAACTCTGTACCTCTCAATATAAACAAACTTATTATAAATTTTTATTTTCCCTTACATAAAATCTCATAAAGAGTATCTAACCACGTATTTCGCGTAATATCCATCCATTTAGGGCCAGAAAAAGACTGTTCCTTTTCGCTTCCATCTCTAAACTCTACCCGCATTTCAAGAACACGATACCTTCGTCTGGAACAATCTATTTCCCGAAGAGTCTCCAATTCTTTCGTTAGAGAAGTTGATGCCTCAGAAGTAGTCGTTTTTTCCCATACCCTAACAATATTACCGGAGATATATACTACACTTTCCGGATCGTAATAATGCTTCGTACGGTCCTCACCAGTTGCGTAATATTTCCATTTCCCCTCTTTGGCATTAATATTGAGAGAAAAGAAAATAATACTCAGGAGTAAAGATAATAAGGTAAGATATTTGATTAATATGTTCATGAGTCAAAATGAGGCTGCCTCCGTCAGCGACTTTTAAATACACGGTAAATACCGGTTAAAAACAACCCCCTCGCCCCCTTTATTAAGGGGGATTTCCTCAAGTCCCCCTTAAAAAACCAGGAGGATCAAGGGGATTATAAAAACTCACACAAAAAGAAGTTTTACAAAGTAACGCTATAATAATCTATCAAACAAAAAATAGAAAGAAATTTATGATAGACGAATCGAACAAAATACATTATAAATTGGGTTCGATTTTAAAAGACAGAACCCAACGATTTTTCTTTGAAAATGGACTAGAGATACAAAATTTGCGTTTCTATAATTTTTAAATAGATATTTTTCGCAACAGCGGTCCACCCCCTCACCCCCGCCAGCGGGGGACAGTTGGTTGTCCCCCTTAGTGAGGGGGATTAAGGGGGAGGAACTAAAGTTTGAAAATTCCTCAACATCAAGATAGAGAACCGGAAGCATGGAAAAGTCATTAACCCGTGAAGAGATGCGGGAGTTGGATAGAAAGGCTATTGAAGAATACAAGATTCCGAGCATTGTTCTTATGGAAAATGCAGGCAGGAACGTGGCTGAAGAAGTTTTGAAATTAATACAGAATCCACAAAAAACAAAAGTGGCAGTTTTATGTGGAAAAGGGAATAACGGCGGTGATGGGTTTGTCGTAGCACGACACCTTTACAATCATTGCATTCCATTGGATGTCTTTCTTGTTGCACGGATTTCTGATATTTTAAAAGGCGGAGATGCGGGTATAAACCTACAAATACTCGTAAATATGAAAATCCCCGTTAGAGAAGTACTTGATATCACAGGAGTAACCAATGCCTTAAAAGAATTAGGTAGTTATGACATCATCGTCGATGCATTGTTTGGGACAGGACTTTCGGGGGAGGTACGAGAACCGTTTAAAGCACTCGTTGAGGGCATTAATAACCTAAATAAACCCATTGTATCTGTGGACACACCGTCTGGTCTCGACTGCAATAACGGCAACATTTTGGGTACTGCCATGAAGGCTACAAAAACCGTAACATTTGCAGCAAGGAAAAGGGGGTTTTCTCTGGGAGATGGACCAGCATATACGGGAGAGGTTATCGTAACCGATATCAGCATCCCTAAGGAATTGTTACTGTAAAATGAAATATTTGCAATATCTTCGGGTTTAATTTATCCATCCGGCTTTACCGATACACAATTCTTGCCAGAAACCTTACATTGCTCCATTAAACGGTTTATTCTTTTAAGCAAAGTATCCACAGAATCATTTGGTTGTACCATGGTCGCACAAACAGAAACTGTAACATGAACACGATCAGCTCCAACGGAAAAACCTGATTGCTCTACTAAAATACGTATCTTATTTGCAATTTTATACAGATGGTCTTCACTGGCATTGGTAGCAATTACCATAAATTCCTCACCACTCCATCGACCTACCATATCTGATGCTCTTACACTATTTGACAGTGTTTTGCTGACCATCTTTAACACGTTGTTCCCGATATCATACCCATATACGTCATTTATTCTTTTAAATTCATCGATATCCACGAAAAAAATCCCATACGACCAACCATGTCTCTGCATCACACTAAACACAGACCGCAAGTTCATTTCCAATCCACGTCTTTTCATTAATCCTGTAAGGGGGTCAAGTAAGGCACACTTTTCAAGTTCCTCAATCTTATGAACAAACTCAACCTTCGAAGAATTATCGCAAAGTTCCTCAACTGCACCAATAATCTGCCCGTTTAAATTCCTGACCGGTGACGTGCGCACTAACACAGGCATCCGATAGCCATCTTTATGCCGGACATACACCTCCATACTCCGTGAGCGCCCGTCAGCGATTGATTCTACAGCCATGCATTCTTTCTCACAGACGTCCCTCCCCTGCTCATCCACAAACATCAGAATATTCCCTCTACAACACTGCCCCACCACCTCGGAGTTCTTATAACCGGTAAGAGTCTCTGCACCTTTATTACCGTAAGTAATTACCCTACCCTGATCGACAACATATATTCCATCAGAGAGGCTATCCAACAAACTTCTGTATAAATCACCGTCGTTCATCGCTGCATTTCCCCTTAAACTCAGTACATCAAAAAAACAACCTCAATATACAGCCTTATTTTATCATAACATTATCGGCCAAATATGAAAATATTTGAGCTGAAAAACGAGTACAGGTTATACAAAATTCCTTTATTCAGCAAAAATGTTATTTGATTGCATCTTTGCATGATAGGAACTTCGCACAAGTGGTCCTGATTCTATGTGATAAAATCCTAATCTCTCCCCTTCTAACTTTAACAATTCAAACTCATCGGGGGTATAAAAACGCCGAATCGCCAATGCATTCCTCTTTGGGCTCAGATACTGTCCAATAGTAAGCATATTGCATCCTGTATTCCTTATATCATGCATGGTATTGATTATTTCATCCCATTTCTCACCCAAACCTACCATGAGTCCTGATTTTACTGTTAAAAAAGGATTTTTCTCACGTGCATTCTTTAACAATTCCAGGGAACGTACATAACTGGCCATAGGTCTCACTTGTGGATAAAGGTGAGGTACCGTTTCTATATTGTGATTTAATACGTCTGGTCTGGCATTGATCACTGTTTCCAATGCTATTGAAACCCCGCCAAAATCAGGTATCAATACTTCTATTCTGCAATCTTTTACTTGTTCCCGGATACATTTGATTGTTTTTGCATAGGCTGATGCACCGCCATCGGGAAGGTCGTCCCTTGTTACAGAGGTAAGTACGATGTATTTTAATTCTATCTGTTTAACGGCCTCGGCGATCCGACGGGGTTCGCTCCTATCTGTCCCGGAAGGGCTGCCCTTCTTCACAGCACAAAATCCACACTGTCTGGTACAGGTGTCACCAAGTATTAAAAATGTCGCGGTCCGTTTTTCAAAACATTCTCCGATATTTGGACAGATTGCCTCTTCGCATACCGTGTGAAGCCGTTTCTCCCGCAGAACACCTTTTATCTCATGGTAATTTCTTCCTGCTGGTAACTTTACCCTTAGCCAATTTGGACGCATAGTATAATTTCTGATCCTTAATACACACACCACCAAAGAACACCGATTTCGACATTTGAATAGTGGCTATTTTTTTCTTCTCAATATATTTTGCACTTCCTCTTCCAACCCTTTCCGCCACTCTCTGTATTTCCGGGGAAATGGTTTGTCTTTTTTCAGCATGTTATATAAATAATTTATCCTGGACTCCACCATTACTTTGGCGAGTTCTGTATTATCGTGTATGTACTTATCTATTAAATTTAATATCGTATCTTTGTTTGCATAAAACTTTTTTATTAATTCCACGATATGCGACATATCGTGAATAACATTTCTGCTAAAGAAAATTATTATCGAATCTGAAAATGACAAAATATCCTCATTTTTATCAATAATGAGACACGCATTGTTATCGATAGCATGTAACTTATTATCGTCGGTAAACAAAACATTTCCCAGGTGCCTGTCGCTATTCCCAATTACGAAATCAAAGACCTTAAGTCGTTCAAAATCTTTCCTCTCTTCATCTGAAAATTTATTTATCTGATAGCCATCTTTTGCGTCTTTAATCCACTCCTGAACTGAGCCATCATATCGCACGTTACCGAATGTATCGTCAATTACCATCGTTTTTGGCACCAATCCAAGCCCTACGACCTTGTCGATTTGATAAACAATTGCCTCCCGAATTGCTGTATCAGGATTGCTGGCCATCCAGTAATGCCGAATATCGCACTTAAATATTACGGCGCTTCCATCTTTAAATGTTATCTTTTCCGGTCCACGGGGTCCTCCCATCCATCGGTCATAATCCACATGGTCTATTTCCCTGCCTTTTATGCTGCCAAAGATACCTTCTTTTGTGCCTTCTTCAAGGATCTTGCTTCGGTTATTTTTTGTATTTTCTAGTTTAACCATAAAATGTCATTATTTTATGAATTGTCACCTTCAACTTTATTTGTATATTTACATGGATCTTCCACAAACTGAATCCTCTGAGTCATCACCTTCATTTGAATAGGCATCATCTGTACTTGAAATACATTCGCATAGTGATGCGCAAGTTTATTATAGACCTCTTCAATTTTTGTGCTCTCGTTTAATAATTCCTGTATAGAAGTAACCCTCATCCCCTGAATTCCACAAGGAGTAATAAAATTGAAAGGCGAAAAATCATTGTTTACATTGAGAGAAAAACCATGCATAGTGTAACCCACCGCAATCCGAACACCAATAAACCCGATCTTTGCCTTCTTTACCCAAACCCCTGTGTATCCCTCATTTCGTTTGGCCACAATATTAAAGTCAGATAATGCCCTTATCATTACTTCTTCCAGCATCCGCAGATATTGATAATAATCCTTTGTATAAGCACCCATATTTATTATAGGATAGCCAACTATCTGGCCTGGGCCATGATAGGTAGCCAATCCGCCCCGATCGGTTTTATACACGGCAAAACCATTGCTCTCGTAATATTCCTTATTATCTATCAAGTTAGCTTCTTTATATCTGCGTCCGAAGGTAAAGGTCGGTGGGTGCTGAAGCAAGACAAGACAATCCTCTATCTTGCCAGAACTCCTTGCTTCCAGTAACGTCTTTTGAAACTCCCAGGCCTCACCATACTCCACTATATCCAGTTGGAGGAGCAGTCCTCTTCGCCTCATGTATTGAAACCTCCCATCCTTCCAGAATATCTTTTATTTTACGAAGAAACATATCGGCATTGGCCCCATCCATAACCCGATGATCAAAGGAAAGGCTGAGATACATCATGGATCGAATTGCAATTGCATCATCTACTACAACCGGTCTTTTGATAACAGCCCCCACACCCAATATCGCCGCCTGCGGTAGCAGTATAATGGGTGTTCCCAATAGGCTACCATTGAGGCCATAATTTGTGATAGTAAACGTACCCCCCTGAACTTCTTCCGGTTTTAATTTTTTTGTACGTGCACGCAAGGCAATATCCTGGATATTCTGGGCTAATTGCAACAAGTTCATTTTGTCCGCATCCCTTATTACCGGAACGATCAATCCATCTTCAAGGGATACTGCAATCCCGATGTTAATATAGTTTTTCTGAATGATGCCTTCATCCGTCCATGAGGCGTTCACTATGGGATGCTCTTTAAGGGAACGAGTTGTAGCAAGGGTTATAAATGGAAGATAGGTAAGGTGGATACCCTCTCTCTTCATAGCATCCTGATTTAGCTCGCGATACTTTGCAACCTTTGTCATATCAACCTCAAATACGGTTGTCACATGGGCGGCTGTCAGCTTACTCTGTACCATCCTATCAGCGGTAATTTTTCTTTTTGGACTAAAGGGGAGGAGAGTTTCTCTCTCCAAAACCTTCTTTTCGGCCTCTGCCGGTGGTGTAACAATACCCGCTTTTGAGGCCACGTAATCCATAATGTCCTTTTTCGTAACCCTCCCCCCTTCACCAGTACCCTTTACTTCATCTAAATTAACGTTATATTCTTTAGCCAATCTTCTTACCAGAGGGGAATACCTTTTTTCTCCTTCTTCCGTTTCCACAAACTTCTCGGTTGGCTTTACAACCGCTTCAGTTTCTCTTTCCTTTACAACTTCGGGTTTTTCTGGAGATACGATTGCACCTTCTTTTCCTTCAACGGTTTCAATTTGAGCAATCACTGTCTGCACAGGAATGGTCTTACCTTCGGGATAGAGGATCTTTTTCAGAATGCCAGTAATCGGTGACGGCACCTCTGTGTCGATCTTGTCTGTACTGATTTCAACAATAGGTTGTTCCTTTTCAACTCTATCCCCTTCGTGCACGAGCCATTTGGTAATGGTCCCTTCCGCTACACTCTCACCCATCTGTGGCATAATCACATTAACAGACATACATCAACCTCCTCATTAATAACGCATTAATTTTTCTACTGCAGAAATGACATTCTTCGGCTGTGGAATAAAGGCTTCCTCCATTTGCGCACTATAGGGTACCGGAGTATCAGGGGCAGCAACACGGATAATGGGTCCATCCAGATGGTCAAAGCAATATTCACTGATTAAGGCAGAGACCTCTGCCCCTACGCCACCCGTTTTGGTCTGTTCATGCAAGACAAGAACTTTGTTTGTCTTTTTTACGGTAGTAAAGATTGATTTTTTGTCCAATGGCAGGATGGTTCTCAAGTCAACAATTTCGCAGGAGACTCCATATTCATTCAGTGCCTGTGCCGCCTCAAGGGCAGTGTGAACCATTGCACCGTACGTAATAATTGATATATCCTTGCCTTCCAAAGCAATTCGGGCCTTTCCTATGGGGACAATATAATCTTCTTCAGGAATGGAATCTTTAATGCGTCTGTAAAGATATTTATGTTCGCAATAAATGACCGGGTCATTATCACGAATGGCCGCCTTTAATAAACCCTTGGCATCGTAAGCCGTAGAAGGTGCAACGATTTTTAATCCTGGCACATTAAAAAAGAATCCCTCAATACACTGTGAGTGGTATGCCCCGCCATGTATATTTCCACCGTATGGGGCACGCACAACGATGGGAGTAGCCGCCCCCCACCGGTAATGATTCTTTGCAGCCACATTCACCAGCTGATCAAACGCACAGGAGATAAAATCAGCAAACTGCATCTCCACAATGGGACGCATACCAACAAGCGCTGCACCAATAGCGGCGCCTGTAAAGCCGGATTCGGATAAAGGAGTATCCAGGACGCGCCACTCTCCGTACTTTTCATAAAACCCTTCCGTTGCACGAAACGCACCTCCATAAACCCCAACGTCTTCACCCAAAACAAATACGCTGGGATCACGTGACATTTCTTCGTCCATCGCCTCTTTAATCGCCTCAAGATAGGTAACCTCTTTCATATCCTCTCCTCCACTTCTCTGTTTTTTCTAAGGACTTTTTACATCTCTTCTCCGGGTGTTGCGTAAACACCCTTCAAACCATCTTCCGGGGTGGGATACGGGCTTTCTTCTGCAAATGCCTCTGCCTCTTCTATCTCTTTTTTTACACGCGAATCGATACCTTCCAATTCATCTTTTCCGTCAATAGTATTTTCCAACAAATATTTTTCCATATTTGATATGGGATCTTTTTTCTTCCATTCTTCCAGGAGTTCTTTCGGAACATATTTGGCGCTGTCATGCTCTGAATGGCCATGCATCCTCATGGTCTTACATTCTATAAATGTGGGCCCACCACCATTCCTGGCAATCTCATACGCCTCCTTTGCAGCCGTATAAACTTCCACGATATTGTTTCCGTCAACAATCTTGCTGGGTATGCCATAAGCCAGGGCACGCTCAGCGACATCTTTAATGGCCATCTGCAATCTTAACGGAGTAGTATAAGCATACTGGTTGTTGTTGCAGATAAAGACAATGGGTAATTTTCTTACAGCAGCGAAATTCATTCCTTCGTGGAAATCACCGCGGCTCGTCCCACCATCTCCTGTACATGCAGCTACGACCCTCTTTTCACCTCGCATTTTAAAGGCAAGGGCAGCGCCTGTTCCCACGGGATAATTATCTGCCAGATGGCTGGGGAAAGCAAAGACACCAAAGTTCAAATCCCCAATATGGACATTTCCTTCCTTACCGCCGGTAACACCTGTCTTTTTTCCCAAATACTGCGCCATAATACGTTTTGCAGAAATCCCCCGAACTAAGAAGGCCCCCATATCTCTGAAATATGGTGCTGCAATATCGTTCTTTTCAAGGGCATAACCATACCCTACAGAAACAGCTTCCGTACCGTTACTTGTCCACGCCCCCCCTAATATCTTTCCCTGATGATAAAGCGATGTCACCCTGTCTTCCAGTCTTCTTGTTAATTTGAGATAATAATACAATTGCAATAAATCTTCTCGCTTAATATCCATCGTTTTTCCCACCTGATATCACTATTTGATTTCAGAAATTTAAAAATGAAAGATAAAAAATTAAAATACCTAGCAAAATGTAAAATTGTCCCTTTGAATTTTGCTTTGCTATTTTACACTTTGCCTTTTTATTTTTCACCTTTTGATTTAATATTTTCGCGGCGCTTTTGTTTTTCCCTGCGGTAAATTATCAGATATTTACAGACCCCCGGTAATGGCCCGGTCGATCTCCATCTGGGCCTTGAGTTCCATGACGTGGTTGGTTAACTCTTCTATGTGCCCTTTTTCCCACTCTGCAAGGTTTAACAGCATCTTACGTGTAGCAGGCTTTGCCGCTTGTAAAGCTGCTCGATAGTAATAATCATATGATTCCTGTTCCCGCTTAATTGCCTCCATGAGGACTTCCATTATGGTGACAGGTTCCGGTGTGCGACCTATATTCATAACATCCCCCTTTCCAATTAAAAAAATATTACTCACCGCTGAAACTCACGGAATTACACCAGTTCACATTTGCTTTTGCATATGTTAATCTTTTTGTGATTTTTCGTGCCTTTCCGTGGTTAACTGTTACTCATTGTTACTGATTGTAACGGCCTTAAACTGATTAATTGGGGATTTTCGATATTTTTATGCTGAATTAATACCTTGAAAACTTCTCCCATCCCCTCAGGATGAAAAAGGTTTTTCACTTTTAATATCGTCTCAAGATTGTTATGTGTACCATTTAATTTTTCCAAAACCCCCAGGGCAATTAAATAATGGGATTGCTTTGTAAAACCTGTGACATCTAATCCAACTAACCGCCCGGCATTTATCAGGTTTGTGAAATCCACATGGGCAGTGATGTCTTGTTCCCCCAATCGTTCATAGTAATCCCAATTGATAGTATGTTTATAATAACACCTGACGGTGCCTCCAGTATTGCTTCTACAACAGAGTCCCTCTGCCGTATCGCCATAATCAATTGTTATGATAAATCCTTTATTTAATTTTTCTGAAACATGCTTTAGCCACTCTTCAGTGCCTAAATTTATCTCATATTCCTGGCCTTCTTTCAGATATATTTTATTGGCTTTAAGGTAATCTTTTAAAGCTGACACGGATATCTCATCGTCTATTTCGTAAAAATTTGTTGCATTATAACTTACATATACCTCTTTTAAAATCTTATTTTTTACCTTTAGGCGGTGGACCGGCAAGGCGTCAACAAATTCGTTTGATAAAAAACATCCCTGAATTTTATCGAAGGAAAATCCATCCTCTGAGTAAGTATGCCACGATACCTTTCCATCTGATCTGTCAGACAAAGGATTTTTTACTACTTCATCCAAAAGCAGCTGATGTTTTTCCCTTGCGTAAGGATTTGATTCTACAATGATGTAATGAAAATTATCATAAAATCTCGGATATTCTTTCCTGATACATTGAACAATGTCATAACATAACCATCCTCTGTTGGCACCCAGCTCAACAACAGTGAACTCCTCTTTCCCCATAATACTCCACATCTCTTCCAGTTGTTTTGCAATGAGTTCCCCGAAAATCCTGTGAACAGCAGGGCTTGTATAATAATCACCAAATTTTCCCACCCTTTCCGTATCAGTGTTATAATAGCCATGCTGCGGATGATAGAGTACCATTTGCATGAACTCTGCAAAGGTAATCTTTCCCTTTTTATTTATATTTTCTATGACCAAATCTCTAAGTAACTGCATAAAGTGTATATCTTATATAAATTATACAAATGAATGAATTGTCTTTTTATCAACTTTCCTATTTATGAGATTGCTTCGTCGTTCATCCGTTACAGTGACGGCACAACTACCTCATGTAACCGAGAGACTACCGTTTACTCCGTTTTTTGCTGATTTTTCAATGTCGCTTCTAATATGAGAAATAATCCTTTTACCCTTTTGTCAATCACATCGAGGATATTTTCACACCTCTCAAATCTATCGGTAAGTGAACTATCCACGAAGGCTTCTTCTGCCTCCTCAATGGCCTTTATAACTTCAGTTACTTCTTCTTTTTGTTTTAGTTTGTCCTTCCCTATTTCCTTTGCCAGGAGCAGTATTCCCAGGGAGAGTTTCCTGATTTCAGTGAGTTTATTTTCGAGTCTTTCAAGTCTATCCTCATCTGGCATATCAGTATACATTTTCTGCTACCTCCTTTATTAGCTGGCTATAGCTCTCCAATATCCTCGTTCCAAAGTTCAGGATTTTTCCGGATAAAATCTTTCATCAATTGTTTGCACTCATTAAGGTTTAAATCAACGATCTTTACCCCATGTGATTCCATAAATTCTTTTGCACCAGCAAAGTTCTCTGACTCCCCCACAATGACCTTCTTAATTCCAAACTGGACAACTGCACCAGCACAAAGATAGCAGGGCATCAAGGTAGAATAAAGGATCGTCTCACGGTATCTGCCAATCCTCCCGGCATTACTCAGGCAGTTAATTTCAGCGTGCATGATCGGATTATTTTCCTGCACACGTTTATTATGCCCTCTTCCGACAATCTTTCCGTCCATAACAAGAACAGAACCAATGGGAATCCCGCCCTCACGCAGTCCGAATTTTGCCTCATCGATTGCGGCCTTCATAAAGTTATCCATAAATTTACCCTCCTGCCAGCATCTTATGAAAAATATTTTGACATTTTTAACAAAAATATGAATAAAACTAACCCTGTCAGGGTTGACTCACAAATTTCGTGCTTCGGATTTCCTCCTTTTCGACTCGTTCGGGTCAGGTGTTATCGCAAAAGGAGATTTCACTGGTTATTAAAGTCTGATGCAGCACAGCCACAACCAATAGACCACCCCCTTTCCCCTCCTTCGCAAGGAGGGGGTGAGAGGGGAGGTAAAAGATAATAAACAATCTTTCCTTGTTCCTCCTTCACAAGGCGAAGACTTCGTCGTGAGTCTGCGGCGCGAGTTCAGACAAACGCTCAGTCAAGCGGTAAAAAACTTCCTTAAAAAGAAGTTTTATGGAGCAATCCTATGAAGCGGATTCTACAGCGGATTATATTTGCATGCAAGGAATATGTTTGTTTAAATTATCGATGAAGATAATTAAGCAGTTTTTTTGAGTGGCACGGACTTCGTCGTGAGCGCTCAGTCGAACGACAAACTCAATTTGTCTGTGCTTGACTTGATGTATGGAATTTTCAAACAAAAATTTCCTCCCCCTGTCCCCCTCTAGAAGGGGATAAAGGGGGAGGTTTCCCCTCACCGCGGGGGACAACCAACTGTCCCCCGCTGGCGGGGGTAAAGGGGGTGGACACCTGTCATGAAATTTGTAATTGCAAGTCGCTGAAGACCTAAATAAATATCCTATCGAGGAACTTTAGAAACCGGAGGTACGCGTTATGGGTGAATTGAGCGCATTTGGCAAGATTTTAATAGGCCTGGGCATTCTTATGATCATCATCGGTGGGCTTTTTGTGGTCGGGGGCAAGATCCCTTTTCTAGGCAGACTTCCCGGCGATATCGTCGTTCAAAAGAAAAACTTTAGCTTCTACTTCCCCATCACCACCTGCATCATCATCAGCATCATCTTCTCCCTGATCATGTGGTTATTGAGCAGGAGATAAAGCGGGCGGGAAGTCAGACCACAAAAAAGAGAACAGATACGCCGGAACACCATTTTTCTTTAGGAAGAAGGTTTTCATAGATTCACGGAAGGATTGAATCTCTATATTGTCAACCGGGGGACGGTTGACCTACCACCACCGATAAAAAGCCATTTGTAGGTGGTATAATCCTTTGCAAGGTCTACTTGACGGGATTTTCTATTATATATGTACACTATAGCCCTGTATTCTGACTCGTGGCTCTTCATGTTCCGATGATAAAGACATGGGATTCTTTATTTTTCACCATTGACATCAGACGTATGATAAAATAATATATATACGTCATCAGGAGGTATATCATGACTACAAAACTAACTCTGCGATTAGATGGTAAATTGATCAAACAAGCAAAGAAAGCGGCACAGGCCAAAGGAGTCAGCCTGTCACGCATTGTGGAGGATTATTTCAGGACACTCACGCTTCGGGAAAGGAAGGGAACGACGGAGTCTCCGGTATTATCGGAAATATCAGGCGTCCTTTCAGCCTGGGCAGGCACAAAAAAGCCCCGTGAGGAATACAGAAAACATCTTGAGGAAAAATATCGTTGAAATCCGCCCTCTGCGATATCAATTTCTTTCTCGATATTTTCCTTAAGCGCGAGCAGTTTTACTTTCCGGCTGCGGGGGTATTTAAAATGATCGAAGAGAAGAAATTGAAGGGATATATCTGCGCCCTCAGTTTCCCGACTCTTTACTACCTGCTCTCGAAAGAACTGAAGCGGGAGAAGTCTGTAAAGATTTTAGAAAAGGTCAGGATCGTCTTTCACGTAGCGGCGGTTGATGAGCGCGTGATTGATCTATCACTGACGTCAAATTTCAGGGACTTTGAAGATGCCGTGCAGTATTATTCGGCGGTTTTAGCAAACGCTGACTGCCTTATTACCAGGAATAAAAGCGATTACAAGGTTGATAACCTGCCGGTTTTAACACCGGAAGAATTTCTGGCGATTGTAGAAGCATAGATGACTGCGGTCGAAATACTGCCGTAATGCTTACTCCCGAATACTGACTTTCTGTGTTACGAACGTATTGCTGATAAAGACAGGGACAGTTTTATCATTAGTTTTGCCCTGTCATATTTCATAATACAGCCGGTCCCGATACCCTCTAACACTTTATCGGGAGATTAATCCGTATTTTTTCATCGAATTCCCAATCACTCTTTTTGTCCTTCCGAACGGGGCCAATGTACCGTTGTTTGACGACTTCCCTGATATGAGCAAACCCTTTTATTATGCAATCTGAAATCCTTTCTTTGTTGATTTTTGTTCCGGACAGTAGTGCCTTTACAAATGAGGCATGAAATGGGAGCAGATCTGATCGAGCCGGTTTGTGATGCATGTCCGCGCTTCTTCTCGTGAGCCATGTTTGTCGCATACTTTTGCGCCACCTGCATCAGCTATTATGGTGAATAGCATCCGCCAGTGTTGAGATAACTGCCACCATATCCACCCCACACAATCATCTGTGTGCCCGTCCACACCGTCGTGTGATAAATTCTGGCAGATGGAGTTGAATATGCAACAGATGCTGCAAGCCAGGTATTTGGCAGAGGGGCTAGGGATGCTGTTGCAGCAATTTCAGGCATACGGTAGGCAAATTCCTCCCTTTTCTCCACTCCATCTCATGATATGCACCTTTCATCTCCTTCATGTCCTCTATCCTGCCGAGCGATTCCACCTTTCTCATCGCTTGCTTCTTCAATCTCCCGTGAAACCGCTCATCGAAGGCATACCAGTCGTGTATGAGTCTTTCCACCAACGTCTGCCTGGCCAAGACCTCCGCTATCAACTGCGGATCATTCCCCAGTGCCACCCATAGTTCACGTAACATATCGGGATTCCTGGTTGTCTCTGCCATTCGCTCAAGCTCCGCCTGGAGATCGCTTCCTGTTACCGGATGATGCCATACCTCTTCCAGAGCCTTTGACTTCCTCAGCGTCTCCGTGACCTTCTTTCTCAGCTCGTCTTCAGATATGACCTCGCTAAAAAACCGCCTTACTGCAAAAGATGATCTTTGAAAAAACATCTTCGGCAGTAAGGCTGCCTTTCTATTTTCCTGCGTTTGCAGGAAAAACGGTTTAAAGACCCTAAAATACTGAATATTAAGAATTTATGACTATAACATGACAGGTATAAATAGCAACCCATTTATTCAAAAGAAGCGCATACAATGTGTCATGGCACATTGTATGATATGAGAAGCAAGGGCAATAATAAAAGGGCTTCCGAATCCCAATGACTATAAACAAAAATAGTCCGATATGCCATTTCTGACATACCAGACTATTGTTTAAACTCCCTCATATCGTTTTACACCCCCCTTTCTCTAAATCCAAACTCACCTCACAAAGATGTCTATTAATGTTATACCCATGAGTCCAACGCTGATAATTCCATTCACGGTAAAAAAGGCCGTGTTAATTTTTGATAGGTCTTTGGGCCTTACGAGGGCATGTTCATACAACAGCAAAGCGGCAATGATACATACCCCAAACAGATAAATCATACCCAAATCGGCATATCGGGATAACGCGAGCAGCACTAATACCATAAAAAGATGCAATACCCCGGAAAGTATTAATGCCCCCCTGATGCCTAATTTCTTAGGAATGGAATATAATCCTGTCTTTACGTCGTGTTCCAGGTCCTGACATGCATAGATAATATCGAACCCTGCTGTCCACAATACTACTGCAAAGGCCAGCAGGAAAGGTGTCGGTGCCAGTGTCCCCTGAATCCCCACCCATGCACCGATAGGTGACAATCCTAATGCAAGACCCAGGACAAAATGAGATAAATGGGTAAACCGTTTTGTGTATGAATAACCAAAGATGACAAGGATGGCTAAGGGGGCCATAAAGAATGCCAACCGGTTAAGTAACCATGCACAGGCAATAAAGAGTATGACGCAGAGAATGGTAAATATCCACACAGAGCTTCTGCCGATTTTCTTTTGCAGTTCGACACGATAAGCTGTGCGTGGGTTGTAGGCGTCGTAAGATGCATCAACCAACCGATTAAAAGACATGGCTGCACTACGTGCTGCTACCAGTGCTGCAATGATTAATAATAATTGTTTTATACCTGGCATGCCTCCTGCCGCAAGGAATGCACTCATCACTGCAAAGGGAAACGAAAATATCGTATGACTGAATTTGATTAAATCGAGTATCGAAGTAATTTTTTTCAGCAGGTCAGAAAAACCCATTTTGACGTTTTGTGTTTCATTCATATGCACTATCAAGACCTGGTACTAATTACTAACGAGGCGAAGCCTCAGACCAATTAAAAACAAGATGCAAGTTTGGCTGATGAGATGAATGGTTAAATGGTTAAAAACTATCTAGCCATATAAACATTCAGCCATTATCATGCATCGTGTTGTACGTCCAAACATGGCTCATAAGTAAAGACAAATCGCAGATAACGTATTTAAACTGCAAGATTATAGTAATAAACGACGTATTAATCAAGGATGAGATGGGAAATATCTAGAGCAGATATGTCTGCCGGAGTGACAGCAATAAAAATTTATTTGCCCTAAAAGTGTCAAAATGACAACGACAAAATCGTGTTGATTAGTAAAATAAAAATTTGTAAAATAAATTCAAACCTAAATTTTAAATGAAGCCTTAAGTGGTTGCTTTATGAAGCAATAGAGCTGTTTTTGTACTACCCTCAATTATCTGATTCCCTGAATGGCAACCAGATAGATATCTTTGGGGAATTTGTGATGATTTTATTGGTATATTATTTGCTAAATATTTCACAAAAGTAGATGAGGATTCAATATGATGGCATTATTAGATCCGCGCGCAGGGCACTATTCGCTTCTTATAACTGATGACGATGAATCCTGCCGTGACAGTATAAAAGACGTATTTAAACCCAAGGGTTACACAACATATCTTGCGAGTTGTGGACGAGAGGCTGTTAAGATAGCCAGAACAGAAGAGGTACATCTGTTAATTCTGGATGTACACCTTCCTGATTATAGTGGTCTTGAAACATTTAAGATTATAAAAAAGGAAATCAGTCTTACCATTCCTTGCATCTTTATGTCAGGAGAAATAACAAAGGAACTTCAAATTGATCTTATAAGTGAGGATGTGTATACCCTGATACCAAAACCGATTAACATTAATATATTACGGGATTCCGTGGAGCAAGTTATTGCGAAATACTATTGGAAATAGTTCTGTTAAAGAAAGGAGTGATTTGAGTTATGAATGTAAGGCCATTAGGTGAAAAAATATTAATAAAGAGGGTCGAAGCGGAGGGAAAGACTGCCGGCGGTATTCTATTACCCGATACGGCGAAAGAAAAACCAAAGGAAGGTAAGATTATTGCTCTTGGAGACGGGAAATTATTAAAGAGCGGAGAGCGGGCGAAGTTTCAGGTTGCGAAGGGTGACAGGGTACTATTCAGTTCTTACGGTGGTACCGAAGTAAAAATCGATGGCGAAGAATATCTGCTGATGTCTGAAGATGATATTTTGGCTGTAATTGACTAATATTTCAGGAGGTAGTGATGGCTGCAAAAAAGATTCTCTATGGGTATGACGCCAGTGAGTCTATAAAAAATGGTATCAAGAAGCTGGCGCAAGCCGTTAAGGTTACGTTGGGACCGAAAGGCCGCAATGTCGTTATTGAAAAGAGTTTTGGCTCCCCAGTTGTAGTTAATGACGGTGTTACTGTTGCAAAGGAAATTGAACTGGAAGATCCCTACGAAGATATGGGAGCTAAAATGGTGAAAGAGGCTGCCTCAAAAACGAATGATATGGTAGGCGATGGTACCTCTACGGCTACGCTTTTGGCGGAAGCTGTCTTTGAGGAAGGTCTTAAAAATATTACGGCAGGCGCTAATCCTGTAGATATTAAGCATGGGATAGAAAAGGCCGTGGATGCCCTGGTAAAAGAATTAACCAGGATGAGCATTAAAATATCAGATAAAAAAGAGATTGCGCAAATTGCTACAATTGCCGGTAACAATGATGAAGAGATCGGCAACCAAATAGCAGATGCCATGGAAAAGGTCGGCAAGGATGGCGTCATTACGGTGGAAGAGGGGAAAAGCCTGAAAACCTCCGTCGATGTCGTGGAAGGGATGCAATTCGATAAGGGTTATTTATCACCCTATTTTGTTACCTCACCTGAAACCATGGAGGCAATATTTGAGAACCCCTATATCCTGGTACATGAAAAGAAACTATCTGCCATCAAAGACCTCGTTCCTTTATTGGAAAAGATTGCCCAATCAGGCAGGGCATTAATTCTTATTGCGGAAGATATAGAAGGGGAAGTGCTTAGTACCCTCGTAGTCAATAAACTCCGTGGAACCCTGCAATGTGTTGCAGTTAAGGCGCCGGGGTTTGGCGACAGACGGAAGGCAATGTTGGGTGATATTGCTGCTCTGACAGGAGGCAAGGCACTGTTTGAAGATTTGGGCATACAACTCTCCAGCATACAACTCAGCGATCTCGGCAGAGCAAAGAAGGTAGTTGTCGACAAGGATACCACAACGATCATTGAGGGGGCCGGTGATAAAAATGAAATTCAAGGCAGGATTTCGCAGATCAAGGCAGAGATAGATACAACTACCTCTGATTACGATCGTGAAAAATTGCAGGAGCGGCTTGCAAAACTTTCCGGTGGAATTGCACAGATTAACGTCGGAGCTGCCACAGAGGCGGAAATGAAGGAAAAGAAGTACCGTGTTGAAGATGCAGTACAGGCCACCCGGGCGGCAGTTGAAGAAGGTATCTTGCCGGGCGGAGGAGTTGCCCTGATAAGGGCATCGAAGGTATTGGATACCATATCAGTCAAGGGCGATGAAAAAATTGGTGTAAATATTGTCAGAGCGGCTGCAGAAAGGCCAATTCAGTTAATTGCTGAGAATGCCGGACTGGAAGGCGCAGTTATCCTGCAAAAGGTAAAAGAAGGTACCGGCAATTATGGCTATGACGCTTTTGGTGAAAGATATACCGACATGGTCGAATCAGGTATCGTCGATGCCGCAAAGGTTGTAAAAGTAGCGTTACAAAATGGCGCAAGCATTGCCGCCCTGCTTTTAACGACCAATGCAGTTATTGGTGAACTACCAGAGGAGAAAGAAGAGACAGGTTCTGCTCCCTGCGGACACAGACATTAACGACCAGGACATGGATTCCTTCAAATGAAACGAACATTAATGTTGTATTTGTAAAATTCTCATAATCTGTGTTTGAAAGCAGAAATTTCTAAATAAAAAGGCGTTGACTGTTCAAGTACAACGCCTTTTTTATTTCAGTTTGATTTTTATCCTTTTATGATTAGAATACCTGTTTGCCACCAGGACTCCGGGGTGCAAAACAATAAAAATGATACCAAAAAACCAATACAACAAATATCAATCTCCACTTTCTGAACGATACGCCAGTAAAGAGATGTGCTACATCTTTTCTGATCAACATAAATTTAGCACCTGGCGGAAACTCTGGATTGCGCTTGCTGAGGCACAGCAAGAACTCGGACTAGGGGCTATTACCAGCGACCAGATCGATGAAATGCGACGCTTTCAGGACACGATCAACTTTGATGTAGCAAGAGAGTATGAGAGGAAACTCAGACACGACGTTATGTCGCATATCCACGCCTACGGTGAACAGTGTCCAAAGGCAAGGCCAATCATCCATCTCGGTGCGACCAGTGCTTACGTACAGGACAATACCGACCTTATCCAGATGAAGGAAGGATTACTTATTGTCCTTGCGAAGCTGGTAAATATCGTAAGCATCCTTTCAAATCAGGCAATGAAATACAAAGGGCTTGCAACCTTAAGTTTTACTCATTTCCAGCCGGCCCAACCAACAACGTTAGGAAAACGTATTTGTTTATGGATACAGGATTATATTTTCGATATTGAGGAAATTGAGACGAAGATCAGGGGTTTACGGTTCCACGGTGTAAAGGGTACCACAGGTACACAGGCCAGCTTTATGTCACTCTTTCACAATGATACAGAAAAGGTTAAAAGACTGGACGAACTCGTCACAAAGAAAATGGGATTTGATGGGTATTATCCTGTAACAGGACAAACATACAGTCGGAAAATTGACAGCCAGATAGCTTTTGGCCTGGCAGGTATTGCACAATCTTCCCAAAAGTTTTCCAACGATATGAGATTACTTCAACATCTGAAAGAGGTAGAAGAGCCCTTTGAGGAAGAGCAGATCGGCTCATCGGCCATGGCTTATAAGAGGAACCCTATGCGTTGTGAACGGATTGCAGCCCTTGCACGTTACGTGCTCTGTAACTGTTTAAATCCGGCATTTACTGCTGCCTCCCAGTGGTTTGAAAGGACGCTGGATGATTCTGCCAACAAAAGAATTTCTGTTCCCGAGGCATTTCTTGCCATTGATGGCATATTGAATATTGTTTTGAACGTTGCATCCGGATTTAGCGTCTATCCCTCTGTTATCAGCCTCCATCTTGCAGATGAATTACCTTTTCTGGTAACGGAAAACATCCTCATGGAAGCCGTAAATGCAGGTGGAGACCGCCAGGAGCTGCATGAAAAGATTCGCAGACACGCAATGGACGCCACCCGCAAGATAAAAGAAGAGGGAAACAAAAATGACCTTTTAGAGCGAATCACACAAGACCCTTCCTTTTTTAAGATTAAATCAAGATTGAAGGAAATTGCTGACCCGGCCAAATTAATTGGTAGGGCACCGCAACAGGCGGAAGAATTTATAAGTCAGGTTGTGCGCCCTCTTCTAAAACGGAACAATAATCTTATTGATAAGAAATTAATACCTTCGCTGAATGTTTAATTATAGGTAACGATTCAAATTCCCCCCCTGTTTTATGTGGTAGAATGACTAAAGCGTGATCTTTAAAATTTTTACGCTTCAATCCGCGGATAGGTTCAATGAAAGACAATTGTAGGGACACGGTGCTCCGTGTCCCTACCAGGGGTGTTTCAATTCCTTATAGGTTCAATGAAAGCAAAACGTAACTTTTTGGTTTTTAGGAGGTATCTAGTTTCAATTCCTTATAGGTTCAATGAAAGTTTTCAATTAGTCCCCTCCTGGGAGGGGTGTAGGGGTGGGTTTCCTCTGGGGGGGAACAAATTAACCCTGTCAGGGTTTGAAACCCTGACAGGGTTCTTGGGTGCCGTTCTGGAGATTTTTGGGGCATGGTGGGCAATGCCCACCCTACTTGATTAGATGAATAGCTTGATGATTATGGAGATGATACCGGCAATGACAAAGCCCAGCATCCATTTGACGAGATTTATTTCAATTTTTAGGACCTTCACTTCTGCTTTCAGGTCTGTTAAATCAGATTCGATATGGGTAAAATGTTTTTCAAAGTCGGCAATGGCGCTGGCCGCTGCCTTTGCCTTCTCTTCCGAGACGCCGGCCTCCTTGAATGCCTCATATACCTCGGTGATCATGGTAGTCATAGCGACAATTATAGCAGATATATCACGATAAACAATGAAAATTCCCTTGGCATCGCCTTGCCAAAAGGTAGGGATGCCCACCCTACTTGACTGACGACCACCAAACCCGTTTCAATTCCTTATAGGTTCAATGAAAGATTATTTCGGATTACAAACCTTGCCGGCTGAATCGCGTTTCAATTCCTTATAGGTTCAATGAAAGATGTTACCATTGAGACAATTTTGCAGCGATGATCTGTTTCAATTCCTTATAGGTTCAATGAAAGTTGGTCTGTGCCGGAACTCACCATTAAGGTAAACGTTTCAATTCCTTATAGGTTCAATGAAAGGGTAGTCGAGGGGAAATAGATTAATTGCTCAACCAAGGTTTCAATTCCTTATAGGTTCAATGAAAGCATACGGTAATCCCACCAACGCCTCCAACACCAACGTTTCAATTCCTTATAGGTTCAATGAAAGGGAAAACGAACAGAGCGTTACCTTAACCTCCGCAAGTTTCAATTCCTTATAGGTTCAATGAAAGGCCTCATCACGTATTGCATCTATTACCTCATTTTTCGTTTCAATTCCTTATAGGTTCAATGAAAGCATTTTCCACTCCTTTCAGCCCGGATTAACGGCTCGTTTCAATTCCTTATAGGTTCAATGAAAGAGAAACCTCGTTGATGTGTTTCAGGTTTGTATTGAGGTTTCAATTCCTTATAGGTTCAATGAAAGGTGATAACCGTTATTTTTTTTAATGAAAGGGGGTTGTTTCAATTCCTTATAGGTTCAATGAAAGCCCATCGCCAAAATTCCGCTTTAGTAATGCAAGGGTGTTTCAATTCCTTATAGGTTCAATGAAAGTTCTCGCCTGGGGGCTTGCCCCCATAAGCGCTAACTTGTTTTATTGACAAATTTTATTCATCATGGTATTTTTATAACAATTATCCCGCTACTTATAGGAGAACAAAGCCATGATGAATGAAGATTGGGATCTTCTCAAAACCTTTTT